>JAGAFI010000115.1 GCA_017612675.1 Bacteroidales bacterium | reverse complement strand
GAATCCGGTGCAATATATCCCGGACAATGGTTTGACACATCTGCTTTTGGAGCCTGTTGGCGACCGAAAGGGGTTTGGGGAAATTCCTTTCCCCAATAATGGTCACAAGGCAAAGATAACCATGTAGAACCGGACATCCGAGGAATCCGGTGCAATATATCCCGGACAATGGTTTGAAAAACTCCTGCTTTTGGTTATCTTTGCAACGTTTTCCGCCTTGCGGAAACAAAGACGGTTCCGTAGCTCAGTTGGATAGAGCAACAGCCTTCTAAGCTGTGGGTCGCGCGTTCGAGTCGCGCCGGAATCACGGATTCCGATAATTTACACATGCGGAAAATCCATTTCCAGTACGACGGGGCAGTGGTCGGAGCCGAAAATGTCGTTTCGGATGTCCGTGCCGCTGATGTGCGGGGCCAGCAGGTCTGAAACCAGGAAATAGTCGATGCGCCACCCGACATTCCGTTCCCGCGCCGCCATCCGGTAGGACCACCACGAATACCTGGCCTCGCCCGGATGCGCATCCCGCCAGCTGTCCCGGAAACCGGTGGCGAGCAACGTGCCGAATTTCTCCCTTTCTTCGTCTGAAAAACCGGCGTTGAAGTGGTTGGTGGCCGGATTCTTCAAATCGATTTCCTCATGTGCCACATTCATGTCGCCGCAGACGATGACGCCTTTGCGGGCGCACAGGCCTTGCAGATAGCTGCGGAAGGCATCTTCCCAGGCCATGCGCCAGTCCAGCCGTTTCAGCCCGTCCTGTGAATTGGGGGTATAGACGTTGACCAGAAAAAAATCCGGCATTTCCAGCGTAATCACGCGGCCTTCGTGGTCGAACTCGTCCATGCCGATGCCGTTTTGTACGGAAAAGGGCTCGTGGCGCGTGTAAACCGCCGTGCCGGAATACCCCTTCTTGTCGGCATAGTTCCAATAGGACTGGTAGCCAAGAAACGCCAGGTCCAACTGTCCTGCCTGCAACTTGGTCTCCTGCAGGCAGAAAAAATCCGCATCCAGCGCGGTGAAAATCTCGGCGAAGCCCTTGCCGCACACAGCCCGCAGGCCGTTCACATTCCAACTGACGAATTTCATATGACCTGCAAGATAAAAATAATTTGTTAAATTTGTAAGATGAACATGAATGCACAACTGACATGAGCAGGAGAACAAGCAGGAACAGCCGGACGGGCAGGAAAAAACAACTTCCCGAAGTGGCCGGCAAAGTGCAGATGAGCCGGGACGGGTTCATTTTCGTGTTGCCCGAAGACGGAAGTGAAGATATATTCGTCAAAGCATCCAAGACGATGCATGCGCTGAACGGGGATACAGTTCGGGTGGCCCTTTCCCGGGAAGGGGGCAAGGACCATCGGCGGGAAGGCAAGGTGACGGCCATCGTGGCCCGCTCCACCCGTCCTTTCGTCGGTGTGATGCACTTTGTCGGTGCCCAGGGCTGGGTGCTGATGCAGAGCAAATCGATGCCTTATGATATTGAAGTGGACGCCGCACAGGCCCGCGAGATGGGGGCGGAAGCCGGTATGAAAGTGGCAGCCGTGGTGGACGGCTGGACGCGTGGTGCGTACAACCCCACCGGCCATCTGGTCGATGTTCTCGGGCAGCCCGGCGCCAACGAGACGGAGATGCACGCCATCCTTGCGGAGTTTGGCCTGCCGTACCGCTTCGACCCGGAAGTGGAGCAGGCGGCCTCCCGCATCAGCGCGGAGATAACGGCGGAAGACCTCAAGGGCCGCAAGGATTTCCGGGGCCGTCTGACCTTTACCATCGACCCCTCGGATGCCAAGGATTTTGACGACGCGATTTCTTTCCAGGCGCTGTCCAACGGCAACTATGAACTGGGGGTACACATCGCCGACGTGTCCCATTACGTCCAGCCCGGTTCGGTTATCGACAAGGAAGCCCGGGAGCGGGGGACGAGCGTCTATCTGGTGGACCGGACGGTGCCGATGCTGCCGGAAGCGCTGTGCAACAAGTTGTGTTCGCTGCGTCCGGACGAGGACAAACTCTGCTTCTCGGCGGTGTTTGAACTGACCCCGAAGGCGGATATCGTACACCGCTGGCTGGGCCGTACGGTCATCCGGTCCGACAGACGCATGGATTATGAACAGGCCCAGGCCGTCATCGATGCCGCCGAGCCGGATGGCAGTGCCCTTTCGACGGCCATTCGCACCATTGACGGTCTCGCGCACATCCTGCGGGAGCGCCGTTTCCGCTCGGGTGCCATCAATTTCGACCGTCCGGAGATGAAAGTGGAAGTGGATGCGCAGGGAAAGCCGGTCCGGGTGTACCAGAAAATCGCCAAGGCTTCCAACAACCTCATCGAAGAGTGCATGTTGCTGGCCAACCGCACCGTGGCGGAATTTGTCGCCACCGGCGGGCAGATGAACGGTGTTGCCCGCAAGAACGCCAAGACCTTTGTGTACCGGGTACACGGCGAGCCGAATTTCGAGAAATTGGAAGGCCTGCGGGGCTTTGCCGGCAATTTCGGCTACAAGATGGAAGAATCCCGCAGCGGCAAGGACGCCGCCCAGGCGTTGCGTGACCTGCTCGCCTCCGCCAAGGGAAAGCCGGAATATGAGGCCTTCGAAAACCTTGCGCTCCGCGCGATGGCCAAAGCCGTGTACAGCACCGACAACATCGGCCATTACGGGCTGGCGTTTCGTTTCTATACCCATTTCACCTCCCCGATTCGCCGTTATCCCGACCTGATGGTACACCGGCTCCTGGGCAGTTACCTGCACAACGGGGACAGCCGTCCGAAAGACAAGTTCGAACAGGAATGTGTCCATGCCTCGGAGCGGGAACTGGTGGCGGCGGATGCGGAGCGCACCAGCGTCAAATACAAGCTGGTGGAATTCATGCAGGATAAAATCGGACAGGAATTTGACGGCGCCGTATCCGGGCTTACCGAATGGGGCATGTATGTGGAGATAGACGACACCCACATCGAAGGCATGGTGGCGCTGCGTGCGCTGAAATCCGATTTTTACGACTTTGACGAAGCCCATTACCGTGTCGTCGGACGGCGCAGCGGGCGGCAGTTCCGTTTGGGGGACCGGGTGCGTATCAAAGTCGTGCGGGCGAATCTGGAACAGCGCCTGCTGGACTACGAGTTGGTGGAGGAAGAAATGCCGGAGGCTTTGTCTGGCAAATCTGCTCCGGTCCGGAAAACTTCTGCCCGGAAACCCGCTTCCGGAAAACGGACCGGCAGAACAACGAAAAAGAAATGAGAACATGATGGTTTGACATATGTGGTTTTAATTAATGGATATGAAAGTTTTTGTTCTTGCTGCTTTTTCTGTTTCTTTGTCTCCTGCAATATGGAGTCTTCTTTGTCGCAGGATGAAATGCAGAAAGATGAGTGCCCCGCTGTGGAAATATTTGCCGACTATCGCTTGGTAACCTATGATAGACTGATTTCAGAGGAAACGGATGCGGGTTTTATAGATGCTGAAGTGAAAGAGGCTATGCGGAAAAGCCGGTTGTATAAAGCGCATCAAATTGGCGTGACAAAAGTTGGTATGAATACGACGGATACATTGTACTATTCTGAACAAATACCGTTTTGTGCAGATATTTCCGAATTGACGCGGATTTTCCCAAATGGCACTTCTTCATATCGTAGTCAGACCCAACTTGATCCGAATGTGAATCCGTTGTTAAGTTTGCGGGATTCTGCTATGAGTTTGAAGCATTGTGTTGCGCGAGTAGAAATTGAGGGAGGAAAAGCTGTGACTTATAATAACGAAGGAACAGTGTTGTCTGAACAAGACGTACCGATGCCGGATTTTACACAGTATTTATCTTTTTTGAATGAAAGCCGGAAAAAAGCTTCTATGGAGACAAAATCTGGGATTCGACGTGATATCCAGTGGCTCCGAAATAAGATGGCTTCCAGATATTCTGTCAAATCGAGTGGAGATGCTTCGTATGCGATTTATGAGCGGGAAGATGGAAATATCGTTTTGGAACAGAGCACTGTCCGGACGAAATCTGGAGGCGTGATTACAATCCGCACGGTTTTGTCGGCTGATATTTCGAAGAATTACGGATATGAGCAACTGGAAAATGGTGTTTTAAAGGTGCGGTGTATGAATGTTTTTTCATCTGGGAAAAAGGCTTCCAAAGGAATATATTCCATTAGCGTGGGTATTTCTACGGAAAATCCTTCGCGGACTATGATGGAGGCATTGTCCTATCTGCCGGACGGTACACCTGTGATGAGGGTCTCTGATAAGGAGTATAATGTAAATGAAATGCGTTGTTATTTTTAGGGATTATGAAGAAAGTATATAAAGGTGTTTTTTTGCTTTTGGTTTTTGCTGGCAGTGCGTTTGTCGTGAATGGACAGAATAAAGTGTATTGGGTTCATGGCTTGTTGGATGATGGGCAGGCGTGGAATGTGTATCGGACCACGTTAACTGCAGAAGAGAATCGCGGTGCGCAGATTTCATGGGTTTCCAGTTTTTCGTTACAATCTGCATCTGAAGCATTGAATTGGGAGATAAGTGAAGACTTGAATAATAGTGGAAAGGCTATTGTATTCGGCCATAGTGCAGGAGGACTTGTAGCACGGGATGCTGCTCGAAAAAGCAATAAAATTCGAGCAATCATTACAGCGGGGACGCCAAATAAAGGAGCGCCTGTTGCATCTGCCCTTGCAAGTGGGGCGTTTGAAAATGTAGCGAATCGTGCTGTCAATGTCGTTACGTCTGCACTGACGCAAGGAGATGCAGCTATGCAGATGACGACATTGGGCATTGGGTCGGTTATCGAACTTTTTATGACGACAGGCCGTGGCGCATTGGTAAAAGATGTTTGAAGGTGTTTGGGAAAGGGAAAAATAGATACATTGAAAAAGAAATATGCAAAGTATGCGGCTATAAAGGATATGAATCCGGATTTGCAGTCCAATAGGTTTCTGAAGTCCTTGAATGCGGAATCCCCTCAAATTCCAATTATTAATCTATATGGAAATGAAGATGATTGTCGTCTGGTTAGGCTTGCGGGAACATATGAGCATAAAAAGGAGAATGATAGTCCCCAAAACATATCAGATGCTTGTTATGATGAGACCTTGTTCTCTTGTTACAATAGTGTGTTGGCGACTTGTATCGTTTTTGAAGTATGGCATTATGCGACAGGGACGGCTATGGCACTTGCTGGAGCGCTGGATCCATGTTATCTGGCGGCCAGTGCAGTGCACTATTCGGCGGCAGACAAATGGACTGAAGCTCATCGATTTGTGCAATATGATGTACACAATGAATGGGACCG
>JAGAFI010000014.1 GCA_017612675.1 Bacteroidales bacterium | reverse complement strand
CGGCGGAGGGGAGGCCGCGGGGGCGTAACATGTTTTTCGAGTATCCCCGCCTGCTGTGGCTGCTTGCCCTGCCCTTGCTGCTGCTTGTCCATTACCTGTGGCTGGAGTGGCGCGGGCGCCGGACCCATTTGCGCGTGTCCCTGATTCAGCCGTGGCTGAAAGGGAGCAGCCCCGTGTATGCCGCCCTGCACCACCTGCCGTTTTCGCTCCGCATGGCGGCGCTGGTCCTGCTGATAATCGCCCTCGCCCGGCCCCGTTCCTCTTCTGAAGTGGAACACATCGATACGGAGGGCATTGACATCGTGTTTGCGATGGACGTTTCCACGAGTATGCTGGCGCGGGATTTTACGCCAGACCGCATCAGTGCCGCGAAAGACATTGCCATCGAGTTCATCGCACAGCGTCCGACGGACCGGATGGGCATCGTCGTCTTTGCCGGGGAGAGTTATACGCAGTGTCCGCTGACGACGGACCGGGCCACCCTGATCAACCTGATGAAAGAGGTGCAGACCGGTTTGATTGAGGACGGTACGGCCATCGGCAACGGGCTTGCCACAGCCGTCGCCCGGCTCAAGGATTCGGATGCTCCCAGCCGCGTGGTCATCCTGCTGACCGACGGCGTGAACAACCGGGGCGAGGTTTCTCCCCGCACCGCCGCCGAGATTGCGGAAACGTACGGCATCCGGGTTTATACCATCGGCGTGGGCGCAGACGGCATGGCGCCGTATCCGGTGATGACGGTATGGGGCCCCGATGTCCGGCAGGTCAAGGTGGAAATCGACGAAGCATTGCTGAAAGACATTGCGCAGCAGACAGGCGGGCGTTATTTCCGGGCGACGGACAATACCAAACTGTCTGAAATCTATGCCGAAATCAACAAGATGGAGAAGGCCCGGACGACGGTGGACAGTTTCCCTGTCTATAAGGAACTGTTCGGGAAATATGCCGTCGCCGCACTCATTTGCCTGTTGCTGGAGCTGCTGCTCCGTTTATCGATAAGGAGGTTGCCGTAATGCTGTTGTTTGCCAATCCGGAATATCTGTGGCTGCTGCTGCTTTTCCCGCTGCTGCCGCTCGTGTATGCGCTGCTGCGCCGTGTCCGGGTGTCGCGCATCCGGAAACTGGGCGACGAGCGCCTGGTCCGGGCCCTGATGCCTTCCTGGTCCGGAGCCAAAGGGTGGGTGCGCGTGCTGCTTTTCGACTTCGCCCTGATGTGTGTGGTGCTGGGAGCCGCCCGGCCGCAGATGGGGGCCGTGCTCAGCAAGCATGAAAGCCGGGGTGCGGAAATCATGATTTGCCTCGACGTCTCCAATTCGATGCTGGCGCGGGATTATTCCCCCGACCGCCTGAGCCGGGCGAAACTGGCGATATCCCGGATGACGGACCGTTTGGACGGAGACCGTATCGGCTTGATTATCTTTGCGGGAACGTCTTTCGTGCAGTTGCCTGTCACCACGGATTACATTTCCGCCAAGATGTTCCTCGGGTCCATATCCCCCGAATCGGTGCCCGTGCAGGGAACGGCCATCGGGGAGGCCATCGAGACGGCGGCCCGAAGTTTCAGCGCCCAGAGCGAAAAGAGCCGGGCCATCATCATCATCACGGACGGCGAAAACCACGAGGACGATGCCGTGGCCGCTGCCCGGAAAGTGGCGGAGACCGGCGTGAAAATCTACACCATCGGGGTCGGTTCTTCGCAGGGACAGCCCATTCCGAAAGACGGGGAACTGATGAAGGACGCCAAGGGGAACATCGTGGTGACCCGGCTGGATGAAGAAACGCTCCGGCAGATTGCCGCGGCAGGCGGGGGGGCCTATGTCCATGCGGGCAACGAAGAGTTTGGCCTTACGCCCATCATCGAGGATTTGAAGAAACTCGAGCAGGAGACCTTCAACTCCCTTGTGTATGAGGAATATAACGAGCAATATATGTATTTTTTAGCCGCCGCTCTCTTCCTGCTGGCTGTGGAAATGCTGGTAGGCGAGCGCCGGCACAAACGCAAATGGTTCGCATGAAAAAAGGGGTAGTCCTCTTCCTCCTGCTGGTTTTTGCCGCTCCCGCCCTGCTGTACGCCCAGCCGGATAAACGGGATGTGCGTGCCGGCAACCGGAAATTCAGGAAAGAACAATACCGGGAAGCGGAAATCGATTACCGGAAGGCCCTGTTGAAAGATTCTTTGTCCGTGGCCGCCGCCTATGACCTGGCTTCCGCCCTCTATCGGCAGCAGGATTATGCGGGCGCGGAAAAAGCGATGGCGCCGGTGAAAAAACTGGTACCGGGCACACCGCATGAGGCGGATTATCATTTCAATGCCGGGGATATTGCCTTGCAGAAGCGGGATTATGCCGCTGCGGTGGCCGCTTTCCGGCAGTCTCTGCTGCGGAATCCCGGGGACATCGCGGCCAAGGAGAATTACCTCTATGCCAAGAAGATGCTGCAAAACCAGCAAAACAAGCAGGACCCGCAGGAGCAGCAGGACGGCGGAGACAAGCAGGACCAGCAGAATCCGGAACAAGACCAGCAAAACCAGCAGGACCCGCAACAGCAGCCGGACGAAAACCGGGAGCAGGACGGGGAACAGCAGCAGGAAGGTGGCATTTCCCGCCAGCAGGCCCAGCAGATGCTGCAGGCCATTCAGGCCAAGGAGCAGGAAACCCAGGATAAAGTCAAGAAAGAAAAGGCGGAAGCCCTTTCGTCCCGCCGGAAAGAGAAGAATTGGTAGCATGAAAAAGATACTTTGGTCGTTTGCCTTGTGCCTGTGGGCGGCATGCCTGTGTGCGCAGACCACCATCCGGGTCAGTGCGCCGAACCTCGTGGCCCAGGACGAGCAGTTCAACGTCACGTTTACCTTGGAGGGAGAGGCCCGTCCGAGCGCGTTCTCCTGGGACGCCGGGTCGGATTTCCGGCTGGTATGGGGGCCGCAGAAAGGGTCATCGACTTCCATCAGCATCATCAACGGCAAGCATTCCAAGACGACGCAGACCACCTATACCTATGTCGTGTCGGCGGTCCGGACGGGCACATTCGAACTTCCTGCCGCGACGGCGACGGTCAAGGGGGAGCAACTGGTGTCCCGCCGCGTTTCGGTGCAGGTGGTGTCGGGCGGTGCGCCCGGCAGTACCGCGGCGGACCGGGGCGGGGAGCAGGAGAGCCGGGAACGGCCGTCCCGCGACGAGGGAGATGCCGTGGCCGGAGAGGACATGTTCCTGCGCCTGTACCTGAGCAAGAACAAGGTCGTCGTGGGGGAGACCCTGACGGCCACGCTGAAGTTGTACCAGCGCGTCAATGTGGCCGGTTTCGAGGATGCGCGTTTCCCGACTTTCAACGGGTTCTGGAGCCAGGAGCAGCAGGCGCCGACCAATATCGAATTCCGGCGCGAGAATGTCGGGGACAGGATTTACGATGCCGCCGTGCTCCGCAGCTGGACGCTGATTCCGCAGCAGGCGGGCGAGGTGGCCATCGAGCCGGCGGAACTGGTCTGCCTTGTGAACGTGCGCGTGCCCCATTCTTCGACGGGCAGTATTTTCGACAGTTTCTTCCAGGATGATTACCGGACGGTGCGCAAGCGCCTGTCCACCCGGAGCCAGACAGTGCAGGTGTCGCGGCTGCCGGACGGTGCTCCCGCTTCTTTCTGCGGCGGGGTGGGCTCGTTCAAGATGCAGGCCGTCCTGTCCTGTGATTCCCTGCGCTCCCACGATGCGGCCTCCCTGCTGGTAACGGTGTCCGGCAAGGGAAACATTTCCCTGCTGGAAGCCCCGAAAATCCAGTTTCCGCCCGATTTTGAACGCTATGACACCAAGGTGTCCGAACAGGCCGGTTCCAAGACCTTCGAATTCCCCTTTATTCCCCGGAGTCACGGCGATTTCGTCGTCGGGCCGGTGGAATACAGCTATTATGACGTGGCGGCGGGCAAATACGTGACCCTGCGCAGCGAGCCCCTGCCCCTGCGGGTCAGCCGTGGTACGGACGACGGGACGCCGGCTGCGCCCGGCGGGCGTTTGCAGGGTACACCCCTCCAGAAAGATGTGAAAGACCTCGGAAGCGATATCCGTTATATCCGTACCCGGATGCCTGCCTGGCAGTCTGCCGGCGGGGGATTTGCCGCTTCACCTGCATTCTGGTATCTGATGGCCGCCCTGGCGTGTGCTGCCTTGTGTTTCTTCTTCGCTTTCAGGCGGCTGGAACGGCGCCGTTCCGATGTGGCCGGCAGCCGGAACCGGGCGGCGATGAAGATGGCGCGCCGGCGCCTGTCCGAAGCGGGAGAATTTCTCCGGAAGGATTTATATACCGCTTTTTATGAGGCCCTGCACAAGGCGCTGACCGGTTTTGCCGCCGACAAGCTCTCGCTCGGCATCGCGGACATGCGGAAGGAGCATATTGCCGCTCGCCTGTGCGAAGCCGGGGCGAGCGCATCACGGGCAGAGGAATTCGTTTCCCTGCTGTCTGCTTGCGAATATGCCCGCTATGCCCCTGCGGAAGGACACGAAGCGATGTCCGCCCACTACGGGCAGGCGCTTTCGCTGCTTTCCGGACTGGATGCGGAAATGGGTAAAAAACATAAGACATCTTCTGCGGCCGCCCTGCTGGCGTTCCTGTTGCTGCTGCCTCCTTTGGCGGGGCAGGCGGCTCCTGTGGATTCCCTGTGGACGTCGGGATGCCGTGCGTATGACGAAGGCCGCTGGGAAGCCGCCCTTGCTTCATGGCAGGCTATCGAAGGCGAAGGCCGCTGCGCCCCGGCGCTGTATGTCAATATCGCGGACGCTTATTTCAAACTGCAGGATTATGGACATGCCATCCTGTATTATGAACGGGCGCTCAAAGCGGACCCCTCCGATGAGGAGGCCCGGTACAACCTTTCCCTCGCACAGGGGCAGGTGCTGGACAGAATCGACACCCTGCCGTCGTTCTTCCTGACGGAATGGCTTCGAAAGGTCCGCTGGCTGTTCCCCGCCACGGTCTGGGCCATTTTGTCCCTTGTCCTGTTCGCGGCGCTGCTGGCAGCCCTGCTGCTCTTCTTGCTTTCCGGTCGTCCCGGGGTGCGCAAGGCGGGCTTTTTCAGTGCGCTGGCGGCCCTGCTGCTTTTCTCGGCCTGTCTGGGATTCTCCCTCCGGCAGCGGGGCGAATGGCTGGATGACAGCCATGCCATCGTCACGGTGGCTGTCTCGGCTGTCCGGAGCGCTCCGGGCGGCACGGCGACCACCGACCTGTTCATCCTGCACGAGGGGGCGAAAGTCCATATCCTCGAATCCGTGGGAGACTGGAACAATATCGAAATCGCCGACGGACGTCAGGGCTGGATTCGCGCTGCGGACGTTGAACGGATATGATGCTGCCATGCGGGACGTCCCCTCTTATCAGGCGCAGTTGACAGCCTTGTTCGAGCGGCACCGGAGTGTGTCGCAGGAGGGTTTTTCCCCTGCGGCCTACAAGCCGGGGCTGGAAGCGATGGCCGCCTATGATGCGGACCTCGGCTATCCTTCCCGCGCATTCCGGAGCGTCCATGTGGCCGGTACGAATGGCAAGGGAACGGTTTGTTCCCTGCTGGCGGCCTCCTTGGCGGCCCGGGGTTATACGGTCGGGCTTTATACTTCTCCGCACCTGCTGGATTTCCGGGAGCGCATCAAGTGCGTCGATTTTTCCGGCGGCGGGTCTTTCCGGATGATTCCCGAGCAGGACGTCTCGGAATTCCTTTCCCGCCATGACCGGGACGGGTTGAGTTTTTTTGAGCTTACCACCGGCATGGCATTCTGGTGGTTCGCCCGCCAGCGGGTGGATGTCGCCGTCGTGGAGACCGGTCTGGGCGGACGCCTGGACAGTACGAATATCCTGCGCCCGGAACTGGGCGTCTTGACCGGTATCGGACTGGACCATTGTGCATGGCTGGGGAATACCCGTGCCGCCATCGCCGCCGAGAAAGCCGGGATTTTCAAACCCGGTGTCCCGGCGCTTGTCTGGGGCCGGGATGCGGAGACCGCTCCGGTGTTTGCCCGGGTGGCCGCCGCCGTGGGATGTCCCCTGCATTTTGCGGATGACAATCCCGGGTGGCCGCTGCCGGAAGAGGGGCTGGAAACGCCGACGCGGTATGCGCAGAACCTCCGGACGGCACAGGCGGCCCTGGCGTTGCTCTCCGCGTGCCTGCCGCCGCTTCCCACGCCGCAGCCGCTGTCCGAAACGGACGCTTTGCGGCGGGCGGCTTCGCTGACCGGGCTGCGGGGACGCTGGGAATGGCAGCG
>JAGAFI010000114.1 GCA_017612675.1 Bacteroidales bacterium | reverse complement strand
TACGATCGCCACCAATACCATCGGCACGCTGGGGAACGGCAACACGGCGGACGAAATCTACGACGCCGTCCTCGACTCCCAGGAGGAACTGGGCTATCTGCTGTCCCAGGCCACCTACAATGCAACTGGTAAGCAGTACCGCCTTTCCAGCGGCTTCTCCGTCTCGAAGGACAGCTGGGCCTACGGTATCAAATCGGACGTGGGCAACGGCACCGGCATGGCCGTGGAGTTCCGGCTGTACGGCAACGGAATGACCATCTCCACGGACACCATGCTCTTCCCCAATATCCGGGGAGAGGTGCGCGACCTCACCGTCCGCCTGAGCGGAGACATCACGCCCGCCGTCGTCGGCGGGGAAGCACAGGACGCCGTCGCCGCCCTGGCCTATTCCGTCACCGGCGCCGATGCCCGGATCAGCAACATCCGGGTGAAGGGCGGCGGCTACAGCATCTCCGGCCCCAATGCCGGCGGCGTAGTGGTATGGGCCTACAATGGCGCCACGGTAGAGGACTGCCAGTGCAAGGCGGTCGCCCTGGTGGATGTCCCTGCCATCGGTAAGGACGCCAAGCTCTATGCGGGCGGCATCGTCGCCTGCGCCGCCAAGGCCACCATTACGCGCTGCGTGTTCCACAATACGGGCGAAACGCTGTACCGCGCCTCTGACGATACGTCCACGCAGATCTTCTACGGCGGTATCCTGGGCGGCACGGTGCCCAACGGCGACGGCGACTTCAATTCCCGGCGCCCCGAGGTGCTCATCACCGACTGCACCAGTTGGTTCGACGTTCCCAAGGGGGGCGAAAAGCAGAAAGGTGCCATCGTCGGTTATGCCATGTATGCCGATGACAACAGCAGCAACAGCCACGCCAACGGCATCAAGGACGGCTGCCAGGGCAACTGGTGGGGCGCTACGGGCGGTATCGGAACCTATATGGGCGGTACCATCGAAGAACTGCTGGGCCGCCGCAACTCCGTGACGCCGGAGCATGACGCGAATTATGACAATTAGGATGAAAAAGAGATATCTTATATGGGCCCTGGCGCTTGCGCTGCCTGCGTGTAAGCAGGCGGAGACGCCCGTCGTCCCCGAGGGAGACCTTATCCGGGTGGGCGGCGTCGAGACCGGCGTGAGCCTGACCAAGGCCGTCGATGCCGAGAGCGTCGACTGGCTGGCCCCGCTGCTGAAAGAAGGCATCGGCATTTCCTACGGGCTGGACAAGGACCGCAGCACCGCCCGCATGGCCCGGCTCACCCTGCTGGACGAACCCCGGGACGGCGATCCGTATTCCTTCCTCTACAGCGATGTCCAGGTCCCGGTTCCGGGCCGATGGATGGGCAACGGCGCCCATTTCTTCGAGGGACAGTATGTCCCCGCGGAGCTGGAAGGAAGCGCCATGGAAACACTGCTCAGCGACCAGCGGGACTACACGCCGCTTTCCCGTTACCTGAGCCTGCCTCCGGCCTTTACCCTGAACGCCACGGTAGCCCGGATCAAGCTGCCGCTGCAGCACCGCCTCTCCCGTGTGCTGGCCTACATCCTCATCGACCCTGCGCTGGGTGAGGGCGCCACCATCGACGGCTATTCGGTCCCGGACGATCCGGCTACGTCCAAAATCCGTTTCTGCAATGTGAACGTGCTTTCGTCGGTATCCGGCGGCACGCCCCGGTGGAAGCGGGCACGCAAGGTGATTCCGCACTTCCTGGAGGAAAGGGAAGTGGACCAGGCCGTACTGGATGAATTTGGCGACGGCGTCGTTTACGGAAAGGTCCCGGTTTACGATATCATCGTCCAGCCCACGTATTCGTCCCTGAAGAACGTGATGTACGACGAGGATCTTTCGGCGGGAACGACGGAGGCTTATTATGCGGCCACCAACAAGATTGACTTTGACATCACCCTCAGCAACGGCCTGCAGTATACCAAGGAATTCATCTTTGACCTGGATGCCAACTACGAGACGGTGGTGTATTTGAGAATCGGCCCCAAGAGCGTGGACTACAACAGCTCCGGCAGCGAGCTGTGGATAGAGACTGCCAGCCATGACGACTACTACGGCGTGAACAACCGCAACGGCAACAACCTCTCCGTCGCCGGCAGCAGCTGGCAGCGCGCCTACACGAACGCCAGCTTCAACCCCGGCGTCACGGACGGCCACGCCTACGAGCAGGACGAAGAAGACCTGTACGCCCAGTATGTGGACGACGCCACCTGGATGGAGATGTTTGCCCAGGCCAACAAGGACGGAGCACATCATGGGGATTACTTCATCCTGGCCAGGGACATCGAGATCCCTGCATCGGCCCTTCCGGAAGACTTCGTGTTCACCGGCCACCTGGACGGCCTGGACCATACGATGACCCTTACGGGCCTCGGAGAGCAGGATGTCGTGTTTGAAGGCCTGGACGGCTGCTACGACGTGACACGGGAGGGAGAAGCCAACGTGCACCTGGAGAAGGGCCGATGGATCCCCGCATCCGGCTGGAGGGCCGAGATGCTGAACACCCGCTTCATCCTGGACGGCGGCTCCCTCATCGACCGCTCCGCTGTGAGCGGCTACCTGCACAACTGTTATTGGAACGGCCGGTGCGTGCCGGACTATACCCCTATCCTTCCCGACCATGAGTAGAAAGAACATCCTGTATCTGGCGCTGCTGCTTCTGGCAGCCGGCTGCGCGAAAGAGGCCTTCTCTCCCGTGCGGGAAGCGCTCATCGGCCGGGGCGTCAACTTCAGCACTTCGATGGCCGAGCCTTTCGAAACCCGCACCACCTACCAGCACAACGGCGCCTTCAACGAAGGGGATATCATGACCATCTACCGGCAGTACATCAATGCCGACGGCGTCACCTTCAATTCGGCCGACGAGGCCTACCGCGTCTACCAGCTGAATACGAAGTATGCCACGGGAACGACCCTCGCACTGGATACCGACTGGAAGCCCCGCGCGGGCGCCAAAGGCTCGAACCTCCCGGGGACGACCTTCGTCCAGACATCGGCCGACTCCCTTACCTGGGAGAACGGCAAGACGGTGCGTTTCCGCGCCTGGTCCCGCAGCAACCTGGCGGGCGCTATCGGCAACAGCAAGAATAAGGGCAGCTATTACCCGGACTACAGCATCTCCGACTGGGTGACCGTCTCCGGCCCTACCATCGCCGTGCCCATGCGGCTCAAGCACCAGGGCTGCCGGATTGGCATTACTCCCAAGGCGGGCAATGAACTGTGCAAGGCAGAGGTCTGCACTGAATGGGAGGATTATATGTGGGAGGACAATGCCGACACCAACGCGAATGACGAATCTGCCGAAGAGCACGGCAAGACCGAGGCACAGGCTAAAGAAGAGGCTGCTGCCGTGAAAGCCGTATATGACCGTATGTGTATGCCGTCAGGAGTGGATATCGGAACTTCGTTGCTCAACACGATGACGAAGGACCTGTATAATAAAGATGAAGAGATAGGTACGTCAACAAAGACCCGCTTGGGAGTG
>JAGAFI010000113.1 GCA_017612675.1 Bacteroidales bacterium | reverse complement strand
GTCGCCAACAGCGCCGCACAGGCACCTATCATCCATTGTGTTTTCATATTTTCATCGGTTTATCCTTCTCTTACCCAGTCTTCATATCCCACTTCTTCCAGCCCGCCTGCTTCCGGGCTTGTGCACAGCAGCTCCGCTGCCCGCATCGTCTCCACCGCGCACTGCGGCGAAGCATACGATACCTTTTTCATGTATTCGTCCTTTGGCTGGACTCCGGCAGCGCGTTTGTCATTAAAAAACGCAAAAGTGTGGAGCCGATGCGCATCCACTGTATGGGGTTCTGGTAAGACCTTGAGAATGAAAGACGACCGTACTCCACACCCGATGATATTTCTCGCAACAAATGTTGATAAATACCCTATCGAGCGGAGTGCTTGTGTCGTTGCCCCTCTCAAAATTTACCAGATTTCATACAAAGGCAACGCGAAAACACTTTCGCAAATATGTAGCCGCACGCGGCACTGCAAATATAGGGCTTTTCTGGAAAACACAAAGAACTTGCGCCTTTGCAGACTCGTGGCTGATTTCGACAATTTTATCCACAAAGGGCCCTGGATTTGAAAAATCTACCCGGTTTGCATGAAACAGGGAGGTTGCAAGATTTTAGAAGCCATTTTGAGAAAAAGGCAATTGTTTGTATTTTTGCCTTGTTAGAAATCCGTATTGTCCAGACCTATGGCCCAGCCCAAAGAGGATACGCCCCTCCTCAAACAGTATTTCTCCATCAAGGCGAAAAACCCGGAAGCGGTGCTGCTGTACCGTGTCGGGGATTTCTATGAAACCTATGCGGAGGATGCCGTCCTCGTCAGCAAGGCGCTGGGCATCGTCCTGACCCGCCGCGCCAACGGCGAGAAGGGCGACACGGAAATGGCCGGATTCCCACACCATGCGCTGGACAGTTATTTGCCGAAGCTGGTGCGGGCCGGGTATAAAGTGGCCATCTGCGACCAGTTGGAAGACCCGAAACTGGCCCACGGCAAGCTGGTGAAACGGGGCGTTACGGAAATCCTGACCCCCGGTGTCGCCTTCGGCGAAAACATGCTGGAACAGAAGGAACATAATTTCCTCTGCGGGCTCTGTTTCGACGGGCCGGAGTGCGGGGCGGCTTTCCTGGATGCCAGCACCGGCACCTTCCAGCTGGCCCAGGGCAGTCTCGACTACATCTCCACCCTGCTGTCCTCGATGCAGCCCAAAGAACTGGTCGTACAACGGGATGTGCTGCGCAGCGTCAAGGAACGCTTCGGGGGGTATTATGTCTCCACCCTTGACGAATGGGCATTCGTGCCGGAAAGCGCGGTGGAAAAGCTCTGCCGGCAGCTGGGCGTACGGAGCCTCAAGGGGTTTGCCGTGGACGGACAGCCGCTTGCCGTCTGTTCCGCCGGGGCCCTGCTCTATTACCTGGAGCAGACCTGTCACGGGGATTTGAAAAACATTTGCAGCCTGTCGCGCATCGAAGCGGGGAAATTCGTGTGGATGGACCGTTTCACCGTCCGGAACCTCGAAATTTTCCACAGCGCCGGAGGAGACGGCATTTCGCTCGTCGATGTCATCGACCGCTGCTGTTCCCCGATGGGTGCGCGCCTGCTGCGGAACTGGCTGGCCATGCCGGTTCTGGATGCCAAGGAACTGGAAGCGCGCTACGACAGCGTCCAGTTTTTCCACGACCATGAAGAAGCGCTGCGCGAACTGCAAGGATATATCAGCGACATCGGGGATTTGGAACGGGTCATCTCCCGGGCCGCCACCGGCAAAATCCTGCCCCGGGAAGTCATCCGCCTCGCCGTGTCGCTCGCGGCGATGAAACCCGTCCGTGAACTGTGCGGCCATACGGGCATTCCAGCCCTGGATGGCTGTGTGGGCAAGATGCACGACACCGAAACCCTGTTACAACACATCCGGCAGACGATGGCCGAGTCTCCGGCCGCCGCCATCGGAAAGGGAGACATCATCGCCGCCGGGGTGGATGAGCGTCTCGATGAACTGCGGGCCATCTCCCGGGGCGGCAAGGACTTCCTGCAGGAAATGCAGCAGCGGGAAATCGCCCGGACCGGCATCAGTTCGCTGAAAATCGGCTACAACAACGTCTTCGGGTATTACATCGAGGTCCGGAACACCTACCGCGACCAAGTCCCGCCGGAATGGATTCGCAAACAGACCCTCGTCAACGCGGAACGCTACATCACCGAGGAACTGAAAAGCTACGAGCAGAAAATCCTGGGCGCGGAAGCGACCATCTATGAACTGGAATCCGAGATTTACGGAAAACTGATTGCGGATATCCAGCGGCACATCCGGGAAATCCAGGAGAACTGCCGCATCCTCTCCCGGCTGGACGTGCTGCAGGGCTTCGCGCAACAGGCCATCGACCGCGGCTACTGCCGTCCCGTCGTGGACAAAAGCAACAGCCTGGACATCAAGGCAGGAAGGCATCCCGTCATCGAAACGCTGATGGCGCCCGGCGAAGCCTATGTGCCCAACGACATCCACCTCGACGCCACCCGGGAACAAATCATAATCCTGACGGGACCGAACATGGCTGGCAAATCCGCCCTGCTCCGGCAGACCGCCCTGATTGTCCTGATGGCACAGGCGGGCTCTTTCGTGCCGGCACAGGAGGCCCGTTTCGGTTTCTTCGACAAGATTTTCACCCGTGTGGGCGCGACGGACAACATCTCCCGGGGCGAATCCACGTTCATGGTGGAAATGCTGGAGACCGCGATGATCATGCACAACCTCAGCGCACGCTCCCTCGTACTGCTGGACGAAATCGGGCGCGGCACCTCCACCTACGACGGCATGGCCATCGCCCGGGCCCTCGTGGAATACCTGCACGGCGCCGGGAAAGGGGCGAAAACCCTGTTCGCCACCCATTACCACGAACTCAACGACATGGAACAGCGCTATCCCCGTGTCCACAATTACCACATCGCCGTCAAGGAAGAAGGCAAGGATGTGATTTTCCTGCGGAAACTGGAAAAGGGCGGGGTGTCGCACAGTTTCGGCATCCACGTGGCACGGCTGGCGGGAATGCCCCGCGAGGTGCTGGAATCGGCGGAGCGCACGCTGCGGGAACTGGAAACGCGGGAAAAGCACGCAAACGCCATGGCCGTGGAAAACGACGGTACGATGCAGCTGTCTTTCTTCCAGCTGGACGACCCTACCCTGGGTTCCCTGCGGGAAAAACTGCTGGCTGCAGACCTCAACAACATGACCCCGATGCAGGCCTTCGACCTGCTCCGCGAGATGAAAGCCGAGGTAGGCGCGTAATAAGCTATTGAAAAATAGCGGGAAAACGGGCCCGGCGCTACAACAGATTCGTAATGAAAATCAGGACAATCGCCGGTGGGATGACATAGCGGATAACCGGATAGAGGAACTTGAACAGGCGGCTGGAAGCCCGCAGGCTGCCGCCGTTTGTCAATTCGGCCTCCACATCGGCCTTCTTCATCTGCCAGCCGACGAAAATGGCGAAGGCCAAGGCACCCAGCAGCATGATATAATTGGACGACAACTGGTCGAAAAATTCAAAGATGCCGCTGCCCAGAATGCGGACATGGCCCAGCACCCCGAAGGACAGGGAACACAGCACACCGAGTCCCCATGCGAGGATAAAAACCAGGATGGAAGCCTTGCGACGGGAGATTTGGCGCTGCTCCACGAGTTGCGACACACACACTTCCAGCATGGAAATCTCGGACGTGACCGCAGCGATGAGGATGGTCAGGAAAAACGTGACCGACGCGACACGGGCCAGCAGCGGGGAGGCCGCACCCATTTTGGCAAAGATATACGGGATGGACTCGAAGACAAGCGACGGGCCGGCACCGGGCGCAATCCCGGCAGAGAATACCGCCGGCATGACGACAAACCCGGCCATGATGGCAAACCCCGCATCAAACAGCGTCGTCCAGACCCCGGCGGACAGGATACCCTGGTCCGGTTTCATATACGAAGCATAGGTCAACACCGCGCCGATACCCAGGGACATTGAGAAGAAAGACTGTCCCAGCGCACAGGAAAGGCCTTTGGCCGTCATCTTGGAGAAATCCGGCTTGAGCAGGTATTCCACACCGCCCCGCGCCCCGGGCAGATTGACGGAGAACACCAGCATCCCCACAATCAGGATGAACAGCAGCGGAATGGAGAATTTGTTGAAACGCTCGATGCCGTTCTTGACACCGAGCATCACGATGGCCGCACACAGCCCCAGAAAAATCGTATGCGCCGCAATGGGCTCCCAGACGGACGAAGACATCCGCCCGAAAATACCCATGACATTGTCCGGAGCATCGGGAGAAAAGCCCTTCATCAAGGCCCGCATCATATAATCAACAGACCAGCCGCCGACTACGCTGTAGTAAGAGGAAATGATGAAAGCACCGAGCACGGCCACCAGACCCGCCCATTTCCACCAGGGCCTGCGAGGCGCCAAATCCCGCAGGGCGCAATAGACGCCTTTCCGGGCATGACGGCCGATAATGGACTCGGACAGCATGATGGGCAGGGAGATACAGAGGGAAAATGCAATATAGACGATGATGAAGGCGGCGCCGCCATATTCCCCCACGACATAGGGGAAACGCCATATATTGCCAAGCCCGATGGCTGAACCCGCCAAAGCCAGGACGATGGCCAGCCGGCTGTTGAAATGTTCTCTCTGGTGCATCCGCCGCTACTTTCTCGTATATACCACAAACTCAAACGTGTACCCGGTTTCCGCATCCGCAAAGGTCGGGGAAACGGATTCCGGCTTCCAAATATCGGGATTTATTTCCGGAAAATATGCATCCGCCTCCGGAATTTTCGTGTGGACATGCGTAATATACAGTTTGTCCATCATCCCGATGGCTGCCCGATATACCGATGCGCCCCCCATGACGAAACACTTTTCCGCCTCCCCGGCTGCAGCGAATGCCTCGTCGAAAGAATTGGCGCAGATGACCTCGGGAATGGGGTCGCCGCCGAGGTTGAGCACGATGTTCCGCCGTCCTTTCAGCGGCCGGAAAGGAAGGGAAAAATAGGTGGTCCGCCCCATGATGACGGGGAAGCCTCCGGTCATCCGCTTGAAATACTGCAAATCCTCTTTCAGGTGCCAGGGCAGGCCGCCCTTGACGCCGATGGCATGGTCGTCAGCCACCGCTGCAATCATACATTTTTCCATCTTCACATCGTGTTACACGGCCACAGGCGCCTTGATGGCCGGCCAGGGGTCGTAATTTTCAAGGGTAAAATCTTCATATTGGAACGCGAACAAGTCATGCACATCCGGGTTGATGCGCATCTGCGGCAGGGGACGCGGCTGCCGGGAAAGTTGCTCGGCGACCTGGTCGAAATGATTGAGATACAGGTGCGTATCGCCTGTCGTATGCACGAATTCCCCGGGCTGCAGGCCACACACCGAGGCAATCATCATCGTCAGGAGGGCATAGGAGGCAATGTTGAACGGGACCCCGAGGAACGTGTCCGCACTCCGCTGGTACAACTGGCAGCTCAGTTCCCCTTCCGCCACATAGAACTGGAACAGGCAGTGGCAGGGCGGCAGCGCCATCTTGTCCACTTCCCCGGGATTCCACGCACAGACCAGCAGGCGCCGCGATTCCGGATTCCTGCGTATCATGTCCACCACCTGGGCCAGCTGGTCCACGCTGCCGCCGCCGGGCTTGGGGAAACTGCGCCACTGATGGCCATAGACAGGCCCGAGGTCCCCGTTTTCGTCCGCCCATTCGTCCCAAATCGAGACGCCGTGGTCCTTGAGATACTTGATATTCGTATCCCCGGCGATGAACCAAAGCAATTCGTAGATAATGGATTTCAAGTGTACTTTCTTCGTCGTGAGCAACGGAAAGCCCCGGGACAGGTCGAAACGCATCTGGTAGCCGAAGACGCTCTGTGTGCCCACACCGGTACGGTCGTTGCGAATCACCCCGTGTTCACGGATATGCCGCAATAAATCAAGGTATTGTTTCATATTTACAAATTATCCAGCCAAGCCAGGAGCCGTTCCGTCGGCACGTCTTTCATCAGCACCCGCTTCTGTGCGTCCAGCAGATACAGCGAGGGAATGCCGCGGACATTGAAATCGCCCCCGTCCCGAATCGTAAAACAATAATCGTAGCCGTTCAGCCAGTTTTCCGGGTATGCGGACAGGTACCCCCGCCAACTCTCCAAATCCTCGTCGATATAGATGTTGAGCACCGCGACCACGCCGGATGCGATGGCGGCATCCAGTTTCGGACGGCTCCGGAGCTGCGCAACGATTTCCTGACAGGAACGGCAGCCGGGATTGCTGAAAAACAAGAGGATATATTGGGTGTTCACCCCATACAGGCTTTCCCGCCGTCCGCCGGGCAACTGGAAACGAAAATCCGCCATCTGCTCCCCGAAGCGGTTGAGCGCACACATCCGGGCTTCGTGACGATAGGCTTCCCGGAGTTCCGGACGGGTGAACGGGGAGTCCGCCACCGCCTGGGCAAAAGGCAGATACAGGTCTTCGTCCCGCATCGGGGAATTGGGGTCATACAGGTAACGCGCCACCATCTCGGTCATCAGCCGGCAGGTATGCGCCGCCGTATCGGCACGCTGCCGTTCTTCCAGTTGCGCAAAAAACGTCCGGATGCTGTGGGAACAGCGTTCCAGCGGCTGCAGCTGCTCCGGGCTCGCCTGCTGCTTGTAGAGCAGCAGAATCTGGATATAGTTGGAAAGCGCCTGCTCCACCTCGCCGTTCGCAACCCCGAGGATGGCGAGCGAATCGCTCCGGCCATCCTGCGCAAAAAACGCATCCCAGTAATGTTCCAGCGTATATTGCCGGGCCTGCTCGGGCTCGGTGCAGACCGCCGGAAGTTTCATCTGCGGGAAATGGCGCAGCGGCGCTTCCTTTTCTTCCTGAACGGAACGCCCCTGCCCGCATCCGGCGGACAGGACACAGAGGCAGGCAGCCAGCAGGAAGGCGGCCATATGCCCGTGTTTTCTCATACGTGTTTCTTTTCCATCCATACCCACAGCCGGTACATCAAGGCACCCCACAACAGAAAGAGCAGGCAATACACCCAAAACGGCAGGCGGGCGGCATAACATTCCCAATCCATGCAGGGCGCATCTTCCGGGATATCCGTATAATAATACGCCCCGGCGCCGAAATCCAACTCCGGATTCAGCCCGATGCCGTGCAGCATGATATGGAGCACCGCACCCACCGCCACGATGCCGACGACCACCGCCGCAATCCTGCCTGCTTTCCTGCCCGTTTTCATCGCATTATCCCAAACTCGGAACCGGGAAAAGGACGCCGGAGAGCAGGAGCCACACCATCGCAAAGGTCAGGGCGATGTTGAACGTCTGCCCGACGAGGTAGAGCCACAGGGGTTTTCCGCCCTGCATCTGCCTGATGATATCCCGGAAATTGGTATCCAGTCCGATACAGGTGAATGCCAGTACGAAACACCAGTTCTTGTATTGGTCGAGCACGCCGTTGACGGCCTTCACCTGGTCCGTACCCGCCAGCGGCAGGACAACGAATGAGGCAATGAGCGAAGCGGCGAAAAAGCCGATGATGAATTTTGGGAAACGGTTCCAGATTTCCCCGGCGCCGACTTTCCGCCCCGCTTTCCGGTTGACCGAAGTGGCGAAAAACACCGCGATGAAAAATGCAATGAAACCGATGAGGATGTTCTGAATCATTTTCACGAGCACCGCCGCGGCTTCCGCTTCTCCCCCGAGCACGGAGCCCGCCACGGCCACCGCACCGGTACTGTCCACGGTGCCCCCGATAAGCGCCCCGCCCATCAGCGGCGACATACCCGTCCAGCGGATGAGCACCGGCTCCAGCACCATCATCAATACGGTGAAAATAATGGAAATGGAGACCGTCATGGTCAGG
>JAGAFI010000112.1 GCA_017612675.1 Bacteroidales bacterium | reverse complement strand
GCAATGCCGATGCCGTCGTCCGCCCCGAGGGTCGTATCCTTCGCCACCATCCAGCCGTCCTCGATTTCGTAGCGGACGGGGTCCCGGGCGAAATCGTGTACGACCCCCGCCCGCTTCTCGCAGACCATGTCCTGATGCGCCTGCAGCACCAGCGTGGGCACTTGCTCCTTGCCGGGCGCCGCCGGTCTGGAAATCAACACATTGCCTGTCTTGTCCGTTTTGCAGGGCAGCCCGTGTCCGGCGGCCCATTCCTGCAGCCAGCGGGTCATCGGTTCCTCGTGTCCGGACTCGCGGGGCACCCGGGTAATCTGCTTGAAAATGTCAAGGACGCTGTCGGAGGTAATCATACGGTCACAGATAAAATGATATTGTAAAAAACAAGGAAGGGGAAAAGCCCCCTTTATGCTTCAACGGCCAGCAGGGACTCGATGTCGGTCACGTATTTCTTGAACAAGCGGTCCGTCGCCATCAGGTCGCCGACGATGGAACAGGCATGCAGGACGGTGGCGTGGTCTTTCCCGCCGATTTCCGCCCCGATGGACGCCAGGGAGCAATTGTTGATGTAGTTGCGGCACAGATACATCGCAATCTGCCGGGCCTGGACAATCTGCCGGCGCCGCGTCTTGGCGACCAGCTGCTCCCGGCTGATGTTGAAATAGTCGCAGACCGTATCCTGCACCTTTCCGATGCTCAACCCGGGCGCATCTTCGCCCACCAGCTTTTCGGTGATGCCGACGGCCAGTTCCAGCATGTTCCCGCCATGGGAGACCGTGGCGTGGGCGATAACCGAAATCAGCACCCCTTCCAATTCACGGAAACTGGTCTGCACGCGCCCGGCCAGATAGGCAAGCACGTCTTCGCCGATTTGCACCCCCTCGCGTTCGCAGCGGCTCCGGAGCATCTGCAGGCGGGTGTTGTAGTCGGGCTTGCGCAGTTCGACGGACAGCCCCCACTTGAAACGCGAGAGCATCCGGGCCTCAAACACCTTCAAGTCCGCCGGCGAGCGGTCCGACGTAAAGATGAGCTGCTTCCCGTTCTGGTGCAGGTGGTTGAATATGTTGAACAGCGCATTCTGGGAACCGGGGCCGACGAGGTCCTGGATATCATCCATGATCAGCACGTCCATCCGCATGTAAAACGCCAGGAAATCGGTCTGCTTGTTCTGCACGTTGACCGCATGAACATACTGGGTCTTGAACTCGTTGCCCGTCACATAGAGGACGACCAGTTCCGGGAACTTCTCGTGGATGGCGATGCCGATGGCCTGGGCCAGATGGGTCTTCCCCATTCCGGAACCGCCGAAGATGAACAGCGGATTGTAAGGCGTCTTGCCGGGCGCCATCGCAATGTCCCGCCCCATGGCGATGCCCATCCGGTTGCACTCGCCCATGACGAGGTTCTCGAAGCAATAGGTCGGATTGAGGCGCGGATTGACCTGCACCTTCTTCAGGCCCGGATACACGAAGGGACCGGGATTTTCCGAGGGTTGCAACGGGAGGTTGATGGATTTGTTCATCGGGACGGCATGCTGTGCGGCGGGCACGGTTATTGCGGGCTGGTTCTGCACCGGACGGGTCCGGTACATCAGCCTGGCCCCGGCGCCGATGACGCGGCGGAGCGCCTTCCGGATGACATCGATATAAGCGGTCTCCAGGTATTCGCGGAAGAAATCGCTGGGAACCTCCACCGTGAGCGTGGACTCGACAAGAGAGACAGGCCGCACCGGCTTGAACCAGGTGGCGAACTGCTGGGGCTCGATGATATGCCCGATGATTTGCAGGCAATTCTCCCAGGCGTCGATATGTCTTTCTCCTGTCATGTGATGGTCTTTTCTCGGCAAGCGGTGGGATTTCCCCCAACCGCAGTGCAAAAATGGATGAAAAAAAAATGATAAAAAATTCTTTTTGCTATTGTTTATTATTTTTTTTCATAGTAAATAGGGAAAGCCGCTCATAAAGATTTATTTATAATCTATAAATCAATTGTTTATATAAGCAGCAAGCAGCTAATTCATTGAAGACAAAAAGCATCGTTATTTTGAATAATTCCAAATTATTAAAATGCGGAAAAATATCGCCGGGAATATGACGGTTTGTCTTTTTTTCATATTTTTACATCGGAAAAAAGTTTTGTGTCCATGAGAAAGCTCCTGTTGTTCTGTCTCGCCCTCCTGTCGGGGATTCGCCCCGCGGCAGCCCAGCCGACGCGCCTGCGCACCATCGTCATCGATGCCGGCCACGGCGGGAAAGACCCGGGAGCCGTCAGCAAAGACCGGAAGACCTATGAAAAGACGCTCACCCTCGATATTGCGGGCCGGCTGGCGAAGCGCATCCGGGAAGGGAGTCCGGACGTCAAGGTCGTGATGACCCGGACAAGCGACCGGTTCGTCGAACTATATGACCGGGCGGCCATCGCCAACAAGGCACACGGCGACCTGTTCCTGTCCATCCATATCAATGCGTCCCGCAACACGACAGCGAGCGGCTATTCCCTGCACGTCCTCGGAGAGTCTTCCCACAAGGACAAAGATTTGTTCGCCTTCAACCGGGACGTGTGCCGGCGCGAAAATGCCGTCATCCAGCTGGAAGACGACTACAGCACGCACTACGAAGGCTTCGACCCGCAGGACCCGGAATCCGAAATCCTGCTGCTGCTCATGCAGAACACCCACCTCGCCCAGAGCATGGAATTCGCCCACATGGCCTCCGACGCCCTGGCGGGAGGTCCTATCCGGGCGAAACGCGGGGTCTGGAAAGACCCGTTCTACGTATTGTGGAAGACGGCCATGCCGGCGGTGCTGGCCGAACTCGGCTTCATCTCCAACAGCGACGACCTCGAAACCCTGCGCTCCGAAGCAGGACGCCAGCAGTTGGCGGATGCCCTGTACGAGGCCTTCCTGCGCTATAAAAAGGCCTATGAGGGTATCCAGCCCCAGCAGGACGGCGGAACGGCCCCGAAGCCGGACAGCACACGCGTGCAGGAAGTTCCCGCCACCACCGGGCAGGAGGACGGGCAAAGCGGGGCACAACGGCAGGGAAAGGTGGCCGGGGAACTTTTCGGCATCCAGATTTTTGCCGTCTCCACGCAACTGAAGCCCACCGATTCCCGCTTCCTCGGCTATTCCCCGCGCTGCATCGCCTCCGGCAAACTCTATAAATATGTCATCGCCGTCAGCGAATCCCGCCACGAGGCACAGTCCCACCTGGCGGAAATCCGGAAGCGCTACCCCTCCGCTTTCGGTGTCCGCATCCGGGGCGACGAGATCCGCCCCTGGTAGCGGGGCGACGACGAAGCCATCTGTCATATTCCGATTATATATCATCCCCATCTGCAAACAAATCTCCTATGCAACTCCTCGGCAATCTCATCTGGGTCGTATTCGGCGGTGCGCTCATCGCCCTCCTGTATTACCTCGCCGGCTTCCTGATGTGCCTGAGCATTATCGGCATCCCGTTTGGCCTGCAACTCTTCAAGCTGGGCACTTTCGCCCTGTGGCCATTCGGACATGAACTCGTCAGCCGCGTCTCGGAACCCAGCGGCATCTCCATCATCCTGAACCTCCTCTGGATACTGGTCGGCTGGTGGGAAATCGCCCTGCTCCATGCCGGTTGCGGCATTGTCTTCTGCCTGAGCATCATCGGCATCCCATTCGGCCTGCAGCATTTCAAACTCGCCATCGCCACCATCTTCCCCTTCGGGAAAGAGGTCCTGTAGCAAAAAGAAAATACGCCATGACACATGAAGAAATGATCCGGCAAGCACACGACGCCCTGTGGAGCGCGTTGCCGGAAACCTGTACGCAACAGGACAAGGAACGCATCGAAGATGCCTTCCAACTTGCCAAGGAGGCACACAAGACACAGACACGGGACAGCGGACAGCCCTACATCCTGCATCCGCTGGCCGTGGCGCTCATCACGGTCCGGGAAATGCGCCAGAAAGGCGCCGCCATCGTGGCAGCCGCCCTGCTGCACGACGTGGTGGAAGACACCGACTGCACCATCGAGGAAATCCGGGAACGCTTCGGCGGGGACGTCGCTTTCCTCGTGGAAGCCGTCACCAAGCCCAATAAGAAGCAGGTGGACAATTTCCAGCACATCCTCGGCTCGGTAAAGGGCGACATCCGCGTCCTGCTGCTCAAGCTTTCGGACCGCCTGCACAACATGCGCACCCTCTCCGGTCTCCGGCCCCAGAAACAATGGAAGATTGCCTCCGAGACGCAGTTCTTCTTTGCCCCGCTCGCCGGTCGCCTGGGACTTTTCCAGGTGAAGTCCGAACTGGAAAATCTGGCGTTCCAGTTCCTGAACCCGCAGGAGTTCGCCCGCATCGCCGGGCTGCTGGAGGAAGACAAGAAGCGGACGGAAACGGCTGTCAACACATTCATGAACGAATGCCTGCACACGGTAGGCGCCCAGATGGGCGGCGGCATCGGCTGGGACATCCGCTACCGGAACCCGTATTCCATCTGGCGGGAAATGCAGGAACGCAAATGCGATTTCTACCGCGTTCCCTTCAAGCATTATATCCGGGTACATTTCGACAGGCTGAAAGTGGATGACGAGCTCAACTATTCCAGCACGTGGTGGCTCAGTGATGAAGACATCATTTTCCGCATATACGGCATCCTGACGAACAAATACCGCGAACAGACGGGCAGTTTCGTCAACTATGTGGCACAGCCAAAGGCAAACGGCTACCGTTCCGTCCATTTCCGCCTGCTCAATCCCTACGGCGGCATCGAGGAATTCCACGTGGCGTCGGACGACATGCGAGAGCAGTCTTACTACGGCTGCATATTGGACAGCAAAGAACAGTGGCTCAAACGGTTGACAGACGTACTCAACGAACTGTCCGAAGACCCGGAATCCCTGATGCCCGGCATCCATGACTCCCTCTACAACGAAGATATCGTGGTGTTCACGCCCAAGAGCAAAGCCATTTCCCTGCCCAAGGGCTCCACGGCCCTGGACTTTGCCTACGGGCTTCACTCCGACATCGGCGACCACGCCCGCTATGCCCGCATCAACGGCCGTCTCGCCTCCGTCAAGGCGGAACTCAAACGCGGGGACTGCGTGGAAATCGGAACCGACGCCAACACCCATCCGAAAGCGGAATGGATGGAGGCCGTGAGCTCTTACAAAGCGAAAAAACAGATCCGGGCCTACCTGAAGAGACAGCCGAAACCGGGACACATCCTCTGTCCCCACTGCCATCCCATGCCCGGCAGCGAAATCATC
>JAGAFI010000111.1 GCA_017612675.1 Bacteroidales bacterium | reverse complement strand
GACCTGGCCCTGTACCTGATGATGAAACTGACGACGAGCGGTGCCACGGGGTATTTCATCGAATACCGCGGGGAAGCGGTCCGCGCCCTGTCCATGGAAGGCCGCCTGACCCTCAGCAACCTCTCCATCGAGATGGGCGCCCGGGGCGGGTTCATCGCACCGGACGAGACGACATTCGCCTACCTGAAAGGGCGGGAATATGCCCCGAAAGGTGCGGACTGGGACAAGGCGGTGGCGTATTGGAAAACGCTCTGCAGCGCCGATGACGCCGTATTCGACAAGGAACTTGTCTTCGATGCCGCAGACATCCAGCCGATGATTACCTACGGCACCAACCCGGGCATGGGCATGCCCATTACCGGGAAAATTCCTGCCGATGCGTCTCCCAAATCGCTTGCTTATATGGGATTGCAGGCCGGAGAGCCCTTGCTCGGGCATCCCGTGGATTATGTTTTCCTCGGGGCTTGTACCAACGGGCGCATCGAGGATTTCCGGGCTTTTGCCTCCGTGGTGCGGGGACGTCGCAAGGCCGACGGGGTGACCGCCTGGCTGGTGCCCGGTTCCTGGGCTGTCAAGCGGCAAATCGAAGCGGAGGGACTGGACCGTGTGCTGGAAGAGGCCGGTTTTGCCATCCGCCAGCCGGGCTGTTCCGCCTGTCTCGCCATGCACGATGACAAGATTCCGGCTGGGAAATATGCCGTTTCCACGAGCAACCGGAATTTCGAAGGACGCCAGGGCCCCGGCTCCCGTACCTTCCTGGCAAGCCCCCTGACCGCGGCTGCGGCTGCCGTCACCGGGAAAGTGTGTGACCCCAGAGAATGGCTATGAAACAGAAATTCGACATCATCGAGAGCACCTGCGTGCCGCTTCCGATAGACAACGTGGATACGGACCAGATTATTCCCGCGCGTTTCCTCAAAGCGACGAGCCGGGACGAAAAATTCTTCGGCGACAACCTGTTCTGCGACTGGCGCTATGACGCCCAGGGACAGATTCGGCCCGCTTTCGTGTTGAACGACCCGCGCTATGGCGGCTGCATCCTCGTGGCAGGGGAGAATTTCGGTTCCGGTTCGAGCCGTGAACATGCGGCATGGGCCATCGCCGGATACGGCTTCCGGGTGGTGATTGCCACCTCATTCGCCGATATCCACCGCCAGAACGAACTCAACAATTTCGTGCTGCCCGTGACGGTCTCCGGGGAATTCCTGCGCGAACTCCATGCCAGTATCGCCGCCGACCCGGCGACGCGGGTGCGGGTGGATCTGCCCGCCCAGACGGTGACGAACCTCGCCACCGGGCGCAGCGAACATTTCCCGATCAATGATTATAAAAAGTATTGTCTGATGAACGCGCTGGACGATATCGATTACCTGCTGGCGCAAAAAGACAAAATCGAGGCCTTTGAACATGGCAGAAAGCAGTCCTGACGCCCTCCGCCGCCCGCTTTCCTGCGAGTGGCTGGATACGACGCTCCGTGACGGGGAACAGACCGCCGGCGTCTCGTTCAACGCGAGCGAGAAGCTGGCCATCGCCCAGCTGCTGTTGGAGGAATTGAAAATCGACCGCATCGAAGTGGCGTCCGCCCGGGTTTCCCAGGGGGAGTCCGAGGGCTTTGCCCGGATTTGCGGTTGGGCTTCCTCCCGGGGACTGCTGGAGCGGATTGAGGTGCTGGGCTTCATCGACGGCGGCGTTTCTGTGGACTGGATTGCCGCGGGGGGCGGCAAGGTGGTGAACCTGCTGGCAAAAGGCTCCCTGAACCATCTGACCAACCAGTTGCGCAAGACCCCCGCCGAGCACATCGCGGACATTTCCGCGGTCGTGGAGTATGCGGCGAAGAAGGGCTTGCAGGCCAATATCTATCTGGAAGACTGGTCGCGGGGCATTGCGGACAGCCCGGATTACGTGTTCACGCTTGTGGATGCGCTGCAGGGGCTTCCCATCCGCCGCTTCATGCTTCCGGATACGCTCGGCGTCCTCGACCCGTGGACGACGGCTGCGTATATTGGGCAGATGAAAGCGCGTTACCCGGACCTGCATTTCGATTTCCACGGCCACAACGACTACGGGCTCGCGGTGGCCAATACCCTGTCCGCCGTCCGTGCCGGCTGTGCCGGTATCCACGTGACGGTGAACGGGCTCGGGGAACGGAGCGGCAATACGCCGGTAGCCCCGGTGGCGGCAGGCCTGCGCGACATGCTGGGCGTCCGCTCCGGCGTGGAGGAAAGCAAGCTCACCCATGTGAGCAAATATATCGAAAGCATCTCCGGCATCCGCATTCCGGAAAACGCCCCGATTGTGGGGGAGAACGTGTTCACGCAGACCAGCGGGGTCCACGCCGACGGCGACCGCAAGGGCGACCTCTATGCGAACCGCCTGCTGCCGCAGCGTTTCGGGCGCGAGCGCACCTATGCCCTCGGGAAGATGAGCGGCAAGGCGAACATCGTGGAAAACCTTGATAAGCTGGGCATCAACCTGTCGCCTGACCAGGTGCGTCTCGTGACGCAGCGGGTGGTCGAACTCGGGGACAAGAAGGAGATGATTACGATGGAGGATTTGCCGTTCATCGTGGCGGACGTGCTCAAGAGCAGCGCACTGCAGGACAATATCCGCATCGTCAATTATTCCCTCCAGCTGACCAAGGACATGAAACCCGCCGCCATGCTCAAGCTCAGCATCGACGGGACGGAGTACGAGACCAGTTCCAACGGGGACGGCCAGTACCATGCCTTCATGCGGGCGCTCTGGAAAATCTATGACCGGCTCGGCAAGCCCCATCCGCTGCTGTCGGATTACCAGGTCAGCATTCCGCCGGGCGGCAAGACGGACGCCCTCGTCGCCACCACGATTATCTGGGACATGAACGGGCATACCATCAAGACGCGCGGCATCGACTCGGACCAGACGGCGGCGGCCATCAAGGCGACGGTCAAAATGCTGAATATGGTTGAAAATTTGGATATTACAACGTTGAAATAGCATGAAACTGAAAATTGCAAAACTCCCCGGCGACGGAATCGGCCCGGAAGTGGTGGAACAGGCGGTGAAAGCGGTGGATGCCGTATGCCGGCGTTTCGGCCACGAGGCAAGCTATACCTTTGCGAAAGTGGGTGCCTGCGCCATAGACGAATGTGGCTCGGCGTACCCGGAAAGCACCCACCGGGTGTGTATGGAAAGCGACGCGGTGCTTTTCGGCGCCGTGGGTGACCCGCGCTTCGACAATGACCCGACGGCGAAGGTGCGTCCGGAACAGGGCCTGCTCGCGATGCGCAAGCAGCTGGGGCTGTATGCCAACCTGCGTCCGGTGGAGACCTTCCCCTCCCTCGTGCACAAGAGCCCGCTCAAGGAAGCGCTGGTGGACGGGGCCGAATTCCTTTGTATCCGGGAATTGACCGGCGGCATGTATTTCGGCGAAAAGGGCCGGCGCGATGGTGGCGACACGGCCTTCGATACGAACCTTTACCACCGTTTCGAAGTGGAACGCATCCTGAAGCTGGCGTATGAATATGCGATGCGCCGCCGCAGGCATGTCACCGTCGTGGACAAGGCCAACGTGCTGGAGTCTTCCCGGCTCTGGCGCCAGATTGCCCGGGAAATCGCCCCGCAATACCCGGAGGTGGAGACCGATTACATGTATGTGGACAATGCGGCGATGCAGTTGATTCGCTGCCCCAAGTTCTTCGACGTCCTCGTGACGGAGAATACCTTCGGGGACATCCTGACGGACGAGGCGAGCTGCATCACCGGCTCGATGGGCCTGCTCGCGTCGGCTTCCATCGGGGAACACACGGGCGTGTTCGAGCCGATTCACGGCTCTTATCCGCAGGCAGCCGGCAAGAATATCGCCAACCCGCTGGCGACCATCCTGTCTGCCGCGATGATGTTCGAGTATGCCTTCGGGCTGATGGAAGAAGGGAAAGCCATCCGCGAGGCGGTGGCCGCGTCCATCGATGCGGGCATCGTGACGGAAGACCTCGCAGACGGCGGCAAGGCCTGCAGCACGTCCGAGGTGGGCGACTGGGTGGCCGCCCGTATTGGTTAACAGGTAGAAAAATAAAGAATATGCAGAATTTAGATTGGTCGAACCTGGCATTTAATTACAGTAAAACGAATGCCGCCATCATCAGCCGTTATGTGGACGGCGCGTGGACAGCCCCCGTGGCCAGCCGCGATTTCGAAATGCCTTTCAACCTGTACGCGGGCGTATTCCACTACGCCAATTCCTGCTTCGAGGGTCTCAAGGCCTTCCGGGGCGTGGACGGCAAGGTGCGTCTCTTCCGTCCGGACGAGAATGCGAAGCGCCTGCAGCGCAGCGGTGCGCACCTCGACATGGCGGCGCCCTCCGAGGCCTTGTTCCTGGAAATGTGCCTGATGTGCGTACGCGAGAATTTGGATTTCCTGCCGCCTTACGGTTTCAATGCTTCGATGTACCTGCGCCCCGTGCTGATCGGCTGCAACCCGCAGCTGGGCATCGCTTCTTCCAAGGAAGTGCTGTTCGCCGTACTGGGCTCGCCCGTGGGGACCTATTCCGGGGCGGCCGGGCTGACGCCGGGCACTGCCGTACTCGCCCGCAATTATGACCGTGCGGCACCGAACGGGACGGGGAGTTACAAAATTGCCGCCAACTATGCGACCTCCCTGCATCCCTACAACATGGCGCACCGCCAGGGCTATCGGGAACTGTTGTTCCTCGACCCTGCGACCAAGACGAAAATCGATGAGTTCGGTTCTTCCAATTTCTTGGCCATCAAGGGGAATACCTATGTGACACCGCTGTCTGACTCGGTGCTCCCGTCCATCACGAACAAGTCGCTCCAGACGGTGGCGGCGGATTTCGGCATGCAGGTGGAGAAGCGTCCCGTGCCCGTAGAGGAACTCGCGGAAATGGACGAGGTGAATGCCTGCGGTACGGCAGTGGTCATCACCCCGATTTGCTCCGTGGACGACAAGCCTGCGCTGGAGAGTACGGAAGTGACGAAGACCTACTGTTTCGGCTCGCCGGAGCATTGCGGCCCTGTCAGCGAGAAACTGTACCGCCGAATCCGGGGCATCCAGGACGGTACCGAGGAAGATATCCACAACTGGTGCGTGTTCCTGTAGGACGCCATGAAGATTTTCAGTGAAGAACTGGTCGCGCAGGCGTGCCGGGAAAAGAACGTGGCGGATTTGTCCCGGGCGACTATCGGGGAGGTCCTGCTGGTAGCGCAGTATCTGGAAGAGAAGACCGGCATCCCGTTCATCCGGATGGACCAGGGCTCTCCCGGCCTTCCCATCAACCGCTATGGCGTGGAAGCCGAGAAACGGGCGCTGGACAGCGGCATCGGCTCGCAGTATCCGGCGGCAGCCGGTGTCCCGGAACTCAAGGAAGCGGCGGCCCGTTTCATCAAGGCCTTTATCGACATCGACATCCAGCCCCGCGGACTCGTGCCGACCACCGGTTCGGTCGCGGCGTCTTTCGGCTCGTTCATTGCCTGTACGCAGCGCATTCCCGGCAAGGACAAGGTGCTGTTCATCGACCCGGGCTTTCCGATTCAGAAATCGCAGCTGCGTGTCCTCGGCATCGGCTGGCGGGAATTTGACATCTATCCTTACCGGGGCGCGGAGAAGCTGGAAGCGAAGCTGGAAGCGGAACTCGCCGCGGGGGACATCGCCGCCATCGTCTATTCCAACCCGAACAATCCGGCGTGGATTTGCCTGGATGAAACCGAATTGGAAGTCATTGGCCGGCTGGCGACAAAATACGATGCCGTGGTGATGGAGGACCTTGCCTATTTCTGCATGGATTACCGGCGGGACCTGGGACGTCCTTTCGAACCGCCTTTCCTGCCGACGGTCGCCCGCTATACCGATAATTATATCCTGATGCTGTCCGCTTCCAAGATTTTTAGCTATGCGGGACAACGCATTGCCCTGGCGTGCATCAGCGACGGCCTGTATGAACGGCATTATCCCGCCCTCGCCGATCGCTACCACGATGCGGGCGTTTTCGGGGTAAGCCTGACGGCCTCCATCCTGTATATGATTACCAGCGGCTGCACCGCGACGACCCAGTATGCCTATGCCGAGATGCTGCGGCTCTCCTGCGAGGGCAAACTGGATTTCGTGGAGGATACACGGGAATATGCCCGCCGTGCCGCCCGGATGAAGGAGATTTTCTGCCGCCACGGCTTCCATATCGTCTATGACCGCGACGTCGTGGAGAAAGTGGGGGACGGCTTCTTCTTCTCCCTGGGCTATGGGGACATGACGGGGGAGCAGCTGTTGCTGGAATTGATGTATTACGGCGTGAGCAGCATCTGCCTGTCCACAACCGGCAGTTTGAAAAACGGCGTCCGTGCCTGCGTCAGCCGGATGCGGGAAGAATTGTATCCCGTGCTGGAAGCGCGGATGGACGCATTTGAAAAAGATCACAAGTCATGATTTGGAACAGCCACAAAGAGAGCATGTCCGTGGATGAAAGGCGGATGCTCCAGGGGAAACGCCTGCATAAAGTGGTGGCATATGTCTATCACAACGTGCCGTTCTACCGCAACAAAATGCAGGAGATGGATTTGTCGCCGGATGACATCCGGAGCATCGAGGACATCGTGAAACTGCCGTTTACGACGAAGAAGGATTTGCGGGACAATTATCCTTTCGGCCTGCAGGCCGCTCCGGCAAGCGAAGTCATCCGCATCCATGCCTCGTCCGGCACGACGGGCAATCCGACCATCGTCGGCTATACCCGCAAGGATGTGGAAATCTGGAGCGAGTGCATGACCCGCTGCCTGACCGCCTACGGCGTCACCCGGGGCGATATGTTCTCCGTGGCCTACGGCTATGGCCTGTTTACCGGCGGCCTCGGCGTGCATTACGGGGTGGAGAACCTCGGCGCCGCCGTGATTCCGACTTCTACGGGCAATACCGAGAAGCACATCCGCCTGCTGCGCGATTTGGGTGTGACCGCCCTGGCCTGCACCCCGTCCTACGCCCTGCACCTGGCGGAGACGATGGAACGCGAAGGCATCGGACCGGCTGACCTGAAACTCCGCTGCGGCGCTTTCGGGGCGGAACCCTGGACCGAGCAGATGCGTGGCGAAATCGAGCGCCGTCTCGGCATCAAGGCATACAACCTCTACGGGCTGAGCGAAATCATGGGACCCTGCGTCAGTTTTGAATGTGAATGCCAGAACGGCTCGCACATCAACGAAGACCATTTCTTCCCGGAAATCATCGACCCCGATACGCTGGAACCGCTTCCGTACGGGCAGAAGGGCGAACTGGTCTTCACCACGCTGACCAAGGAGGGGATGCCGCTGCTGCGTTACCGTACCCGTGACCTCTGTTCCTTGATGGAGGGCAGTTGCGCCTGCGGGCGGACGATGGTGCGGATGAGCAGCATCGCGGGCCGCAGCGACGACATGCTGATTATCCGGGGCATCAACGTGTTCCCGTCCCAAGTGGAGAGCGTGCTGCTGGGCATTCCGGAATGTGCGCCCCGCTACAAACTGATTGTGGACCGCGTGGACAACCTCGATACGCTTCTCGTACAGGTGGAGGTACGGCAGGAATATTTCGACCGCGGTTTCGACACCCTGACGCCGATTGAGGAACTGGAACGGAAAGTCGCTTCCCGGCTCAAGAGCGTGCTCAGCATTTCCGCCAAGGTGCAAATCAAGTCGCCGAACACCATCGAGCGCAGCCAGGGGAAGAGCAAATTCGTGGAAGACAAACGGAAAATACAATAATTTCTATGAAGATAGGAACCAAATGCGTGCAGGCCGGCTATACACCCGGTAACGGAGAATCCCGGCAGTTGCCGATTATCCAGAGTACGACCTTCAAATATGCAGACAGTGACGCGATGGGGCGGCTGTTCGACCTGGAAGATACCGGATATTTCTATACGCGGCTCCAGAATCCGACCTGCGACGGGGCGGCGGCCAAACTCGCTGCCTTGGAAGGCGGGGTCGGTGCCATCCTTACCTCCAGCGGGCAGGCGGCCAATTTCTTCGCCTGCTTCAACATCTGCGAGGCAGGGGACCACATGATCAGCGTTCCCAATATCTACGGCGGTACGTTCAACCTGTTCGCGGTGACATTCAAGAAGATGGGTATCGACGTGACCTTTGTGGACATGGAGGCGTCCGAAGCGGAAATCGCCGCTGCGTTCCGGCCCAATACCAAGCTCGTTTTCGGAGAGGTGCTGACCAATCCCGGCGTGCGGGTGCTGGACATTGAAAAGTTCGCCCGCGTCGCCCACGCCCACGGGGTTCCTCTCATCGTGGACAATACGTTCCCGACCCCGGTGAATTGCCGCCCTATTGAATTCGGGGCGGACATCGTTACCCATTCCACGACCAAATACCTGGACGGGCAGGGGGTGGCTGTCGGGGGCGCCGTGGTGGATGGCGGTACATTCGACTGGATGGCCCATGCGGACAAATATCCCGGCCTGTGTACCCCGGATGCGTCCTATCACGGGCTGACCTATGCCGTCAAGTTCGGCAAGGCCGCGTACCTGACCAAGCTGACGACCCACCTGATGCGGGATTTCGGCGCGATGCCTTCCCCGCAGAACGCGTTCTACCTCCACCTCGGTATGCAGACGCTCCATGTGCGGATGCGCCAGCATTGCGAGAGCGCCTTGAAAGTGGCGCGTTTCCTGCAGGATTGCCCGCAGGTGAAATGGATTGCTTATCCTGATTTGGAACGTGATCCGATGTATGCGCGTGCCCGGCATTATATGCCCGGCGGCAGCTGCGGCGTGATGGCGCTTGCCCTGAACGGAGACCGGGCGCAGACGGTGCGTTTCATGGATGCCTTGCGGCTTGTCACCATTGAAACGCATGTGGCGGATTGCCACACCTGCATCCTGCATCCTGCTTCCCACACCCACCGGCAGCTTTCGGACGAGCAGTTGCGTGATGCGGGGGTGGACCCGGGCCTGATTCGCTTGAGCATCGGCCTGGAGGATGCAGACGATTTGATTGCCGACCTTAAACAGGCGCTGGATGCGACGTTTTGAGTGGCATACGGGAGAACGCTTCTCCTTTGAATCCGGCGGTGAACTGGCCAGTCTGGATTTGGTGTACCACACCTCCGACCGCCCTTACCGTCCCGGAGACAAGGTAGTGTGGGTCTGTCATGCCCTGACCGGCAATTCCAATCCCGAAGACTGGTGGCCGAAGATGGTGGGGCCGGGCTGTATGTTCGACCCGGACGAATGCTTCGTCGTCTGTGTGAGCATGCTCTGTTCCCCGTACGGCGCCTGCGGTCCTGCCAGCGTCAATCCCGCTACCGGAAAACCGTTCTTCTTTGATTTCCCCCGCACGACCGTACGCGATATCGTACGGGCGAACATCTTGGTGCGCAAGCATTTGGGTATTGAAAAAATCGACCTGATGCTGGGGCCTTCCATCGGCGGTTTCCAGACCCTCGAATGGGTCATCATGGAACCGGACGTGATAGAAAAGGCCGTGTTTCTGGCCACGGCGACACGGGTGCCGCCCTACCTGACTGCGTTCAACGAGTCGCAGCGGCTGGCCCTGCTTGCCGACCCGACATTCCGCGAAGCGAAAAGCCTGCAGGGGGGCAGTGCGGGGCTCAAATGCGCCCGCTCCATCGCCTTGATTTCCTACCGGACTTTCGATGGCTACAACCTGACGCAGGCGGAGCAGGAGGATGATACGCTCTTTGCCGACCGCGCGGCTTCCTACCAGCGTTACCAAGGGGAGAAACTGCTGCGCCGCGATTTCGATGCCTATAGTTATTGGTATCTTTCCTATGCCCTTGATTCGATGAATGTCGGGCGGGGACGGGGCGGCGTCAAGAAGGCGCTGGAGCGCATCCGCGCCCAATGTTCCGTCATCAGCATCACGAGCGATTACCTCTTCCCGCCCCGTCACGGGCAGGAAACCGTGGCCGCCCTGCGCCATGCCGCGTATTATGAGATTCAGTCCATTTTCGGGCACGACGGATTCCTCATCGAGCACGAGCAGCTGGCCGCCATCCTGCGGCCCCTGCTGTAAGATTGGGGGCAATATCGGCCCCCGGGTTCCGGGAAAGGCGGTTTTTTAGCCGTTCAAAATCTGTTCTGCGGCCTGCTTGGTGTCCACGTTCCTGATGACGCGCACGAGGATGCCGTTTTCATCGAAGATGAACGTACGCCGGAGCGTCCCGGTCGTGGTCTTGCCGTACATTTTCTTTTCGCCCCATGCCCCGAAGTCCTGCAGCATCTTGGTGGCGGTGTCTGCGAGGAGCGTGAAAGGCAGCCCGTGTTTCGCGCGGAACCCGGCGTGTGATTTTTCGCTGTCCTTGCTGATGCCCACGACGTTGTAGCCGGCAGCGGTGAGTTCGGCATAGTGGTCGCGGAAACTGCATGCTTCCGCGGTGCATCCGCTCGTATTGTCCTTGGGATAGAAATACATGACGGTTTTGCGGCCTTTGCCGATGAAATCCGTTGATTGGACGGTGTTCCCGTCCTGGTCTGTCACCTCGAAAGAGGGCATTTTGTCTCCGATTTGCAGCATGGTTATGGTTGTTTTTCCGTGAGTGCGGCGAAGCCCCGCCAGAGGGCATCGATGAGGTCCCGGCTGTCATATCCTTCCGCCGTGCGGCTTTCCGTCAGGCAGTCTCCGGCATAGCCGTGTATCCAGACGCCGAGTGCGGCGGCATCTGTGGCGGCGTAGCCCCGTGCCAGCAGCCCACCGATGAGTCCTGTGAGGACATCGCCGCTTCCGCCTTTGGCAAGACCGGGATTGCCGGTGGTGTTCCGGTAGATGTCTCCGGACGGGGTATGGAGGCGGGTGCCGGCACCTTTCTCTACCAGCAGGCATCCGGTCTGGCGGCACAGCGTGTGTATATCCGCTTCCGGCGGCGTTTCTCCGGAAAACAGGCGCCGCAGTTCGCCCGGGTGCGGGGTGAGGATGGAGCCGGAAGGCAGCAGGGCGAACAAATCCCGCTGCAGGGCGAGGATGTTCAGGGCATCTGCGTCCAGGACCATCGGAATGGCTTCGGCGCGGGCCGCCGTCATCAATGCCCGCAGGGCTTCCTGCGTCTTGGGGGCAGTGCCCAAGCCCGGTCCCACGGCGATGGCCGTGTAGCGGGGGAGTGCGGCGGGCAGGGTGCTGAAGCAACTTGCCGGGTCTTCGGACAGGATGGCGGAAGGAAACAGGTTGGCGGTGGCCTGCAATGCCCGTTCCGTGGCATGGAGTGTCACCAGCCCGCAGCCGGCATGGAGCGCGGCCCCCGTTGCGAGTACGGCGGCTCCGGGCATTGTCCGGCAGCCGCAGACCAGCAGCAAGTGTCCGTAGTCTCCCTTGTGGCTGTCGCGAGCCCGCGGCAGCAAGCGCCCGCGCAGGGATTCCGGAGTCAGCGCCATCATGTCCATGGCGCAAATGTACCGAATCCGCCCCATTTGTCCAAATGTCTTTTGGGGTGCCTGTGTCCTGCCCGGTGGGCTTTCCGGCGTCGTGCGGGGCATGATGCCGATAAAAAATGTGGCGGGGTATGGAAACTGAAATTTTTTGTTTATCTTTGCATCCGCCTTTGGGGTATTAGCTCAGTTGGTAGAGCGCCAGGTTCGCAATCTGGAGGTCAGGGGTTCGACCCCCCTATGCTCCACTTCCTATGGCTTACGACATTCAATTGCTTCTCCCTCCGCAGTGGCAGAGCGAGAACGAAGTCTATGTGGATGAGTCCGGTGCGGAAATTACGCATCTGGAAGCCCACTTGTATGATGCTGCGGCACAGCGCGACAGCGCCATGATTGATATCTATGTAGGGGAAATGCCCGCCGATACGACGGCCCGGGACCAGTCCCTTTCCAATTATGCCGACATCGTGGGTTTTGACGACGAAGACCCGGAGGATTTCGATCCCGTTTCCTGTATCCGTTTCAACGGGAAGAAGGCGTATGTGTTTGAAGCCCTGTGCGAAGACGAGTCTCCGATGATGTTCCTTGCGCAGGAGGTCCGGCAGGGCGTTCTGGCCATCATTTGCTGCGCGGCCTCTGCACAGGACTCCCTCGCCGGCGTGGTGCAGCTGGTGGAACGGAATTTGCGCGTACGGGGATGAAACGGATCGGACTGCTTCCCCGCGTGCTGGTCGCCATCCTGTGCGGCATCGGCTGCTCGCTGTTCTTCCCGCTGTGGGCCACGCGGATTTTCGTGACTTTCAATGCGGTGTTCGGCAATTTCCTCGGCATGTTCATCCCGGTGCTGATTATCGGGCTGGTCGCGCCTGCCATCGCCGACATCGGAAAAGGGGCGGGGCGCCTGTTGCTGGCCACCCTGTTGCTGGCCTACCTGTCCACCATCGCTTCCGGGCTGGCCTCGTATTTCGTGTGCCGCTGGAGTTTCCCCATTCTGATCGGCTCCCAGGCGCAGGCGCTTGCAGACATCGACATGGCAGAGAGCATCGCGCCGTATTTTACCATCGAGATGCCGGCATTCATCAACGTCACGACGGCGCTGGTGGTCGCATTCATCCTCGGGCTCGGCTGTGCGGCCATTCCCGGGAACACGATGAAGGCGTGGCTGGACGACCTTAAGCAGATTGTGATGCGCACCATTTCGGGGGTGATTATCCCCCTTCTGCCCATTTATATTTTCGGGATATTCCTGAAAATCGGCATGGAAGGGCACGTGGCTGCCGTGATGGGCGTTTTCTTCAAAATCATTTTCGTCATCATCGGATTGCATGTGGCCGTGCTGCTCGTGCAGTTCCTGCTGGCGGGTGCGGTGTCGGGCAAGAATCCTTTCCGCTCCCTTGTGGGGATGTTCCCCGCTTACCTGACAGCACTGGGCACTTCGTCATCCGCTGCCACCATCCCGGTGACGCTGCGCTGTGCCAAGAAATTGGGCGTACGGGAACAGCTGGCGGACTTCACCGTGCCGTTGTGCGCCACCATCCACCTGCCTTGCAGCATCTTGAAACTGACGGCGTGCTGCTTCGCCATTTCCCTGAGCTCCGGGATGCCGGTGGATTTCGGTACATATCTGGGTTTCATCCTGATGCTGGCCGTGACCATGATTGCCGCTCCCGGCGTACCCGGCGGTGCGGTGATGGCGGCCCTCGCCGTGATGTCGGGCATGCTCGGCTTCGACGAGAACATGCAGGGCTTCGTCATCGCCATCTACATCGCTTTGGACAGCTTCGGCACCGCCGGCAATGTGACGGGTGACGGCGCCATCGCCCTCGTGATGGACAAACTCTTCCGGAAAAATGCTTGATATCCTGCTGGATGCCTTGCGGAGCGCCGTCCTCGTGAGCGGGCTCGTCGTCGTCATGATGATGCTCATCGAGTCGATGAACATCGATTCGGGCGGGGACTTTTTCGGCGGCCTGCGGCGCAGCCGGGTGGGACAGGTGGTGATTTCCGCTTTCCTCGGTGCCATTCCGGGCTGTATGGGCGGGTTCGCGTCCGTGTCGTTATATACCCACGGCATTTTCAGTTTCGGCGCCCTTGTGGCGATGATGATTGCTTCTTCCGGAGACGAGGCTTTCGTCATGCTGGCGATGATGCCCGGCACGGCGTGGTGGATTTTCCTCCTCCTGCTGGTCATCGCCATTGCCGTCGGTTTGCTGACGGATGTCCTGCTTGCCCGCCGCCGTCCCAAGGGGGCGGTTTGCCCGGAGGCCATGGCCATTCACCAGGAAGATGAGGCCCCCTCGCCGCGCACCCGCCGGTTCACTTGGCAGCGCGTGCTGATGTTCCTGGGCCTGGCGCTGTTCCTTGGGGCGCTGCTGTCCGGTTATCTCGAGCATGAAGCACACGGGGAAGACGGGGAGCCCGGCGGTTTGTCGGGAATCCTGCTCAGCGAAGAATGGATGTACTGGCTTTTCGGCCTGCTCAGCAGCATCGTGATCGGCGTCCTTCTCTTCGGCAGTGACCATTTTGTCCACGAACATCTGTGGCACCACATCGTCTGCCGCCACCTGCCATCCACGTTTGCCTGGACTTTCGGGGTGCTGCTCTTCCTCGGTTTTGCGCTCCGGCATGTGGACATTGCGGCATGGATGACGGCCAATACCGCATGGATGGTTTTGCTCGCGGCCCTCGTGGGCCTCATTCCGGAATCCGGTCCGCACCTTGTCTTCGTCACGCTGTATGCGGCGGGCGTGGTGCCGCTTCCGGTACTGCTTGCCAGCTGCATCAGCCAGGACGGCCATGCGTCCCTGCCCCTGCTCGCCCAGGACAGACGGGCTTTCGCCGCTGCAAAACTGCTGAATTTCGCCGTCGCCTTCCTGCTTGGCCTTGGCGCCTGGCTGTTGTCGTAAGGAGCGGCGTCCGGGTAACGGGCCGACTTGTCGCAACGCGCCCGTTGCATGGTGGTCCTGTTGCGGAAAGCGGGTGTCTGAAGTCGCTGCAGGGCGGATGTTGATAAAATTTCAGGAAGGATTTGCACGGCTCACCGAAAAGTGTTATTTTTGTGGAGGATTTGGTAGTGCAACCTATTCATTTTTATTATAATGGTCAAACACACTAACCTGATGCAACCGGAGTCGTATACCGCTCCTGTATGCAAAATCGTAGGCGCCCATGTGCAGCGCCTTCTCTGTTTGAGCGATTCGCGCCTTGATGGCTCGAAGTTCGGCAACGCCGGATCCGCCGGCCGCGATGTCGAGGAAGAGGACGGCGGAACGCTTATTTTCTATTAATGCGGGAGGAGTGATGATGAAAACGAGATTCATGGTTGCTGCCCTTGCAGTCCTTTCCATTTTTGCGTCTTGCTCCCGTGAACAGGAACCCGAAATCGTTCCCGGTCGCAAGATGACCGTGCAGATTCAGTCCGCCGGAACGAAGACCACGGCTGCCTACGACAACGAATCCGGCAAGTACAAGTATTCCTGGACAGTTGGCGACAAACTCGGTGTTTTCGCCCGTTGCTACTCTGAAGACCTGCTGGAGCATGTCCCTTCCTCTGAATTGGATGCCCCTACGGCCCATGCCGTTTTCACGGCCACGGTTACGGCGCCCCGGGCGGATGCGACGTATGATTTTTACACGTACTATCCGTACAATGCCGCCGCCGGTAACGACTACCGCCATGTATCGGTCGTCATTCCTGCCACGCAGCAGCCGGCGAACGATGCGTTTGACCCCGCCGCCGACGTGCTGGCCGGTTATCCCGTGTCCCGTTCCGTCGTGGCCGAGGCTGCGTCCATCGACGACCTGGAGGTCAGTTTTGCCCGCAAGACTGCGTTGGTCCGCATCACCCCGACCTATGCGGGTTCTTTCGACGGCATCAGCGCTGAGACCTGTGTTTCCAGCATCATCGTCGGCTTTGACAAGCCTGTCGTCGGTACGGCGAGCATGGACTTGACGGAAAACGACGACCTTGTGCTCGGTTCCGATGCCGGCAGCCGCGTCACCTTGCAGTATGCTGCCAACACCCAGAAACTGACGGATCCCATTTGGCTCAGCATCGCGCCGGTGTCCGGTATCAAGGCGCTGAGCTTCGACTTTGAAGTGGCCGAGGGCGTGTATCTCCATGGTGAGGCACAAATCGGCGGGGATGGCCTGTCCTTTGCCGCCGCGAGCCAGAAGAAGTTCACGGTTCCCATCGATGATGAGAAATGGGCGTTGAAAGCCTACGAAACGGGCTGGGTGAAAGTGGCGGAAGCTCCTGAGAGCTGGAACGGCCAGTACCTGATTGTATACGAAGGCGCTTCCGTGGCATTTGACGGTTCCGCCGAGACCCTCGACAAGGCGGGCAATTATTTCGGTGTCGAGATTGCGGACGGCAGGATTGCCGGCGATTATGCGGCCAACTCCTTCACGATTGCCGCCCAGGAAGACGGCAGCTGCACCATCCGTTCCGCTTCCGGATTCTATATCGGCCGTACCGCCAGCAGCAACGGCATGAATGTGGATGCCAATACGGCCTACACGAACACCCTTACCTTCGAAGACGGTGTCGTGAAGGTGACTGGCAATGATGCCAATGGCACGGCGACATCGGCACGGCTCAAGTACTATAATTCCGGTTCCAACAGCCGTTTCCGCTATTATGCTACGGCCCAGAACGATATCGCCCTGTATAAGTATGTAGACGAGACCGTCGATGTGCGGCCGGTCATCGCAGACCCGGATCCCGCCATCGAAATGGTGGATGCCGCCGGTGTGACGGACGAGACCTTTGCCGTCGCGGTCCTCAACCTCGGTACGGGCAGTGTGTCCGTCGATTCCTATGACGGAACTGTCGTGACCGCCGCCAGCGTCGTGTATGCGGACGGTGTCGCCACGGTGACTTATTCCGTGTCCGCCAACAGCGGGGATGTCCGCGAGGGCACCATCACCCTGAAGGCCGGCGAGACCACCAAGGAAATCGTTATCGCCCAGGAAAGCGGTATCATCCTGCCTGAGATGTCGGAAGTCGCCGACCAGGAAGTCGGCTATGCCGCCGGTTCGCACACGTTTGACATCACCATCCTGAATGTGGGTGAAAACGAAGTGAGCGCCGCGGGTGACGGTACGGTCGTGACGGAGGCTTCCGTCGAACTGCTGGCCGGCAATGTCTATACCGTAACCTATACCGTGTCCGCGAATGAAGGCACCGCCGCCCGGACGGGCAAGGTGACCGTCAGCTGCCTCTCCGTTTCCGAAGAAGTCACTGTCAACCAGGGCTTCAACACGGCCGGCGTGCGTATCTTCAAGCGCGTGACCGCCCTGAAGGATGTGACGCCGGGTCAGTATATCATCGTCGCGTCCACGTCGACGCAGACGGGGTACCTGCCGACTGCTGCCACCAGTGCGGCCCCTGTGTTCACGACCACCGGCTTGAGCATCGATGCCAACGACCAGATTGCTATCGCCGAAGCCAGTTTCAACGATTACGCCTGGGCGTTTACGGGAACGGCGACGGCCATGACAATCGCCCATAATTCCCTGAATGTCAACCTGTACTGCACGGGTGCCAACAATGGCGTTCGTGTCGGCGGCACGGCGGATACCTGGACGATTGCGGCGCATGGCTCCGGGGAAGCTTCCGTGTTCCAGTTCCAGGAGGCGAACAACAGCAGATTCCTCGGTGTGTACAACAACCAGGATTGGCGGAGTTACACGACTTACGATCACTCGAATTATGCAGGTACCGGTTCCAGCAAGATCAAGCTCTACAAGTACGACGATCCCCGGACCGACCCGACCATCCTGACGGACAATGCGGCGATTACGACGCTTGGCAGCTGCGATGTCGCGGACCTCTTCGTGAGTGATTCCGACGGCGAGATGAGCTTCGAAGTCAGCGGCGGTACGCTTTCCGGTACAACCTTCACGGCGGACGAAGCCGGTGAATATACCGTGACGATGACCCAGGCGGAGACGGATGCGTTCCGCGCCGCCAGCGCCAGCGCCACCATCACCGTGACGACGGCCCCGACCCTCTCTACGCCGGAAATCCTTGCCGAAGGCGACAACAACGCCAGGAGCATCAGCGTGATGTGGGATGCCGTGGCAAACGCGACAGCCTATACCGTGTACTGCAACGGCACGGCCTACGCAGCCGGAACCAGCCTGTCCTACACCCTTGAGGACCTGGACTATGACGTGGCTTACACCATTTCCGTAAAGGCCGAGGCCGCCGGGTACTATCCCGCCACTTCCGCTTCGCAGACGGTGACGCTGCAGGATCCCGCTTCCCTCTATCTGGCTGTTCCGGCCATTGTTGCTGCAGCCGAGGGAACGACCATTACTGTCATGTGGGAAGACGTGGCGAACGCCACTTCCTATGTCGTGACCTGCACCGGCCTGGAATCTGAGACGGTCGCTGCCGGCGTGGAAGGATGCAGCTTTACGGACGTGCCTGCCGGTTCCTACACCGTGACGGTGACGGCGAAGGCCGACGGGTATGAGGACGGCGTGTCCGAGCCGGAAGTCGTGGAGGTCTTCGAGGCCCTCGTGATGACGACGGTGTCCTGTATCGCCCAGACGACGGGTTCCCTGACATTCTCCTGGAACGCCGTGGCGAATGCCGCCGCGGAGAACGGGTATGAGGTGTCCACCGACCAGGTCGCGTGGACGACGGTCTCCGGCACGAGTTATGTGCTGGGCGGACTGGCCCCGAACACTTCCTACACGCTCTATGTCCGCGCCAAGGCAAACGGGTATTATACCGCATCCGCGGTCGTGTCCTGCGAGGGTACGACGGAGGAAGGCAACGACGGTTCGCAGGCGCATCCTTATACCTGCACAGAGGCTTACGAGATTATCACCGGTGGCAGCGCCTCCAGCGACAGCAAGTATGTGTCCGGTATTGTCTCGAGCATCAAGAGCACGTCTGTTTCCAGCGGCAAGATTACCTACTGGATTTCGCAGGACGGCTCGACGACCAACCAGATACAGGTGTACAACGGCTACTATCTGAACAATACGAACTTTACTGCCGTGAGCCAGATTGCCGTCGGAGACGAAGTGGTGGTCTATGGCCAGTTGCTGTATTACAATAACGCAACGCCGGAACTGAACTCGGGCAATTACCTGTATGCCCTGAACGGCAAGAACTTTGCCTTGACCGCCGGCAGCCTGTCGACCGCTGTGGACAATGACAACTTGCAGATTACCGTGGTCTGGGGTGCGGCCAGCGGCGCCGAATCCATCAGCTATGTGGTCAGCTGCGGGACGCAGACCTATAACGCCTCCGCGGCAGGCAGCCACACGTTCACGATGGAAGATTACGGCCAGTACGATATCTCGGTGGTGGCTTCTGCGGCCAACGCCATCTCTGCGACGGCTGCGACCACGGCTACGTTGAGCGATCCGAACGAGACTCCGACCACGCAAGAGTATCTTTCCACCTTCACAACCAAGGCTTGGGCGACGGCTTCAGACCCCCAGTGGACGAGCGGAAAGGATGGGAATCAGTTCCAGAATGGTCGCGGTATTCAGGTTACGTCGGGTGCGAGCGGTGCGAATGCAACGACGAACGACACGTTTACCAATGTGACTGCCGTGGAGGTAACTTACTCCACCAATGCCAGCAAGGGCGCCGGCAGCATCGCTATCCAGGTGGGTGATGCTGACGCAGAATCCCAGGCTGTCACCAAGACGGGTGGCACGGCGGATCGTACGTTGACCTTTACGCCCGATGCTTCCGGTGTGGTAAATATTACCGTGACATGTACGGAGAATTCCATCTATATCAAGAGCGTGAAGATTATAGCACAGTAAATTCAGGTTTTTGATAGATATATTTGCCGGAAGCGCGGACAGGTTCGCCCTGCCCGCGCTTCTTGCAGTTTCCCCTATAGGAAGCGGAGGAACATAGCGCGGAATTGCCGGATTTTTTGTACTTTTACGGTGAGATGAACAGACGGGATTTCTTGCGCCTTGGCGGCAGCGCCGCATTGGCTTTCGGGGTGATAGGGCCCCGTGGAATGGCTTTGGAACCGGATGCGGAGGCTGTCGGAGCCGTTCCGCCCGGGACATTGGCCCTGCGTTTTCTTGGTACGGGTGCCGCGGACTGGAAGGGCCGGGATAAGCGGGGCGAATGGCGCCGTTTCAGCAGCGTGCTGCTGGATAACCGCCTGCTCATCGATTATACCACATCGGTTGCGACGATGCTGCCGGACGGCTGCCGCCCGACGGAAGTTTTCTATACCCATTCGCATGGCGACCATTTTGACCCCATTGCCGCTTTGCGGCTGGGCATCCGCCGGGCGTATGTGGGAGAGACCTGGGTGGCGCGGGCGAAGGAAGCGTTTGCCGCTGCCGCTGCGGAGCATGGCGGGGAAGTGCCGGACATCGTGCCGCTTTCCGTCGGGGAGCAGAAACGGTCAGGCGACCTTTGCATCACGGCGTTGCCCGCCAACCACGCCACCGCCGACTTGCGGGAGCAGACCTTGATATATCTGGTGGAGAAAGGTCCCGTGAGGCTGCTGTATGCGACCGATACGGCCGGTATTCCGGCCCTGGCCGCCCGGATAGCCGGACTGGAGGCCTATGGCGGCGGCCTGCCCATTACGGCCCTCGTTATGGAGGCCACGGCTTCCGAAGACGGCGATTACCGGATGTTCGGCCATTCCAGCATCGCTGTGGTGCAGCGCACGGTGCAGGTGCTGCTGAAAACGGGCCGCTATATACCCGCAGACGGCCAGATGGTATATCTCACGCACCTGGCCCGTACCCTGCACGGAACACAGGCGGAACTGGACGCGACGCTTCCTGCCCCGCTCCGGGCTGCGTATGACGGGCTGGACGTTCTGTTCGGTTAGCGGATGCCGTATTTCCGCAGGATAGCCAATACTCTCCTCTCAATGGAATCCGCCCACAGGGTGTATCCGTAGTCATTCGGGTGGATGCCGTCCACGGATGTCAGGTGGTCCGGGCTGGTTGCATTCGGCCGGATGTAATAGACATCCTTGTAGCGTTTGCAGGCAATGTTCATCATGCTGTCCGCCACTTCCGTGCGCCGTCGCTGGATATAGTCCGCACCCTGGTCGAAATTCCGTCCTTCGCGGTAGATGGTGCGCTGGAAAATGAGCGGCTTTCCCGGATGCGCGCCTTGGATGCGCTCGATGAAGGGGAAAAGCCGGGACCTGATTTCCGCGACATTGGGATTGGAGAAGGTGTCGAAAAGAAACGCTTCCACCTCGGCGTCGGCCAGGGCATCCGCGAAATAGGATTGCAGTTTGCAGTTTCCGCTGCATCCGAGACTCAGGAGCTGGATGCCTGTTTTTCGCGTAAACTGCGCCGGGTAGCTCATGCCGCTGCGGGTGGCGCTGGCCCCGTGCGTGAAACTGGAGCCGAAGATGCCGATGCGGTGGCGGAAAGGCTGCGTGCCGAGGGGAGCCAGGGTGCTGCCCTCCCGGACTCCGATCTGGACCGAGCGCACTTCGCTGAAAAGAGGCAGGTACAGCAGGCATTCGTGCATCTCCCCGTCCATGTCCTTGACCAGGGTAAGCGGATCGCTTTCCCGCCCGTTTCCGTTGGCTCCGGAGCCCGCATAGAGCCACTGGCCCCGGATATCTTTGATATACAGGTCGTAGCCCCTTGCAGCAATGCCGCAGGTGTTCATCAGCGTGCCGACGGCGGCATATTCCGTCCGGACCCGGATGAACGGGCTGTCGGTGCGGAATGCGACGGCAAGGCCGGACGACTGCCGCACCTGCCGGTTTTCCGATTTCGTGAATCCCTTGTACCGGACGGTGTCAAGGCGGTGGTAGGGCTGTGGCGTATCCGGAAAGAGCTTTCCGACGAGCGTGAGCGTGGCGGCTTCCGTATAGCGGACGCCGGTGGTTTCCGCCCGCATGTCCGCTGCGCAAAAGGCGCCGAGGCCGGCGAAAAACAGAATCAGGAATATCTTTTTCATATGTTTACTTATGTTGGAACGGCGGCAGGGTATGGCGCCCTTGCCGGGTAAGATAGCCGATGAGCAGGGCCGGACGGTCCGTCTGCAGCATCGAAACCCCGAGATCGAGGTATTGCCGGTAAACGCGGCCCGGGTCGTCCGCCTCGAAGGCGGCGTCATCATCGTTGCCATACCCCCCGCAGAGGCTTGCCCAGATGGTGTTCACCCAAATCTTGGAGCCCTGTTCCCGGATTTGCCGGCATACTTCCCGGAACAGGCCGTCCCCGTTGCTCCGCCAGCACACTTCGTAGGCGAGGGGAACGGCTCCCTGCTCCAGATAGGACTTGAACAGCCGCATCCCGGCGTTCTGCTGGATTTCCACGATGGGCATGTAGAGCAGCTTGTTCGGGTAGGCGGCTTCTTTTTCGCGGACCTCCGCGACGGTTGCGCGTCCTTTGATGAGGACCTGGCCGGTCATGCCGAGTTCTTCCGCAAGGGCCTGCACCCGGTCATAGTAAGCATACCCCTGGTCCACATTGACGCAGATGCGTCCCTTGCAGCAGGCGAGCGCTTCCCGCAGTGTCGGCATGTGAAGGCTGTCGGTGACGACGCCATGGGCGCGTTTCAGGCGCAACTGTTTGATTTCCGAATAAGTAAGGTCTTTGATGAGCGGACTTTTGCCCGGCTGCTTCCGGAAGACGCTGCTGAAATTGGTGCAGCGGAGCACGTCCTTGTCGTGCGAGAGGACGAGCACCGAGTCGGCGGTCATCTTGATGTCCAGTTCCATCATGTCCGCCCCCATCCGGATGATGCTTTCGATGGCGGGGATGGAGTTTTCCGGGTAATTGCGCCAGTCTCCCCGGTGGCAGGCGACTACCACATATTCCGATGCCGGGTTCTGTATCTGCGCGGCAATCGCTTCTGCGCGGCTGCCGTACAGCGGGCGCTGGATGCTGCACGAAACAAACGTCGCCAGGGCGGTCAGCAAGGCGACGCCCCGGCGGCAGTAAGAAAAAGTTGTATTCATGTCAGAAATCCATCCCGGCTCCGAATCCCTCCAATGCACCGAACAGCTTGTAGGCCTCGGCAAACGGATAGCGGTTGCCGTACATCGACACGCGGACGGTTTCGCTTCCCTGCATGTTCAGCCCGTGGGCCTGGCGGAACTGGTTGGCCGCGGAGTTCGGGTTGAAGGAAGAACTGGCCATCGTCTTGATTTGCGCGAATCCGGCGAGGTAGGGCTGGCTGATGGCTTGCAGGAAGCCCGGGTCGGTGATTTCTTCGTTGCCGTCCAGCTCCTCGAATTCTTCCACATCGTCAAACTCGTCCGCCTTGATATACAGCCACGTGTAGGATGCGGAGGGAAGAATCAAATCTCCCCGGTTCATGAAGAAGCGGTTGTTGTTGATTTTGATTTTGCGCATTGCGTCGATCTGTTTGTTGGAATCGTGGTGCGTATAGTCGAGGGCGCCGAGGTTGCTGCAGCCGAAGATGTTCTCGTGTACGTTGCAGTCCACGCGGGACATGAAGCGGAAACCGTAGCCCATGTCTTCCATGATTTTGGTGCGGCACCAGGTGAAAAGCACCGTGTTGTGGTGGAAATCCACGGTGGTGACATTGGCATCCTTGTTCATGGAATCCACCTGGCAGGCGGCATAGGAATTGGCGACGAAGACGTTGTTGTAAATCTCCCAGTCTCCGCCTTTGTTCATCATCTGGAGGCCATAGTAGCCGCCGTTGGCGAAGACGCAGTTGCGTACGACGAGGTGCCCTTCCACGTTGCCCTGCATCAGCGGGTGGCCCTGGGTCTTTCCGCCCACCTGGCCGTTGCTGCCGAGTCCTTCGCCGACCGCCTGGATACGTCCTGTCTCACAGCCCTCCGGCCAGCCGTTCCGCTCGTCGGGATCCGGTGCGGCATAGAGGTTCTGCAGGCCGAGGTCGAGGCCGAATCCGTCGATGAGAATGGTGCCCTGGCGTTGTCCGGCGGCATCGATGCGGATGAGCGGCTTGCTGCCGTTTTTCTCCACATGTTCGGGGCCGGTCTGGATGGTCGTCCGGTGCTGGACGGGGTTGCGCTCGGTGAAGTCGGCGTTGAAACCGCCTACGACGGAGATATATTTGTCCTTGATTTCAATGTAACCGACGCCCAGGGTGCCGAGATAGTTGCCTTCCGCCACGAGGACGACATCCCCGTTTTCGGCATTGTCGATGGCTTTCTGGAGGTTTTTGAGCGGGGACGCCGCACTCAGGCCGTCGTTTTTGTTGCTGCCGCTGGTGCTGACATACCAGGTCTTGCCGTTGTTGAGATACGGGCTGCTGCTACTTTTTGCCTGCTTGCCTTGTGCCGGGGCGGAAGCGGATGTGCCCTGTATGGCATTCTTGGCCTTGTTTCCCAAATCTTTGAGGTTCAGTTGTGCGTGGCCCGCGAACGTAGCGGCCATCAGCAGTGCCATGCTGGCAGTGAATCGGAAGATGTTCATAAAAGATGGTATGGTTATATGGTTTTGTTCAGTTTACCCGGACTTTCCGTCCCAGTTTGAGGGTGGTCTTGGGCGTCAGGCCGTTGTTGAGGGAACAGATTTTCCGGATGGTGGTGTGGTATTTGGCCGCCAGGCCGGAAAGGGTGTCCCCGGAACGGATGGTGTGGTATCTGGCCGCCGCCAGTTCCCGGGCCCGGCGGGCTTCTTCTTCGGCGATGCGCGCTTCTTCCGCCTTGATTTGCTCTTCGCTCATGTAGATTTCCTCTTCTTCGTCGATGCTGGACGGCACATAGCGGGAATGGTTGGAAAGGAACGTGCGCTTGAGCACGAAAACGTTTTTGCGGAGCCTGCCGTTCTCGAAGTCGATAATCCATTCGGGATCGAACGCATGGCCCTGCACGCGGGTTTCGAAATGCAGGTGCGGCCCGGTGGAACGCCCGGTCGAGCCGCCGAGCCCCAGCGTGTCCCCGGCGTGAATCCACTGGCCTGCCGTCACGTCGCGCCGGCTCAGGTGGCCGTAATAGGTCTCCAGCCCGTTGGCGTGGCGGACCACCACCAGTTGTCCGTAGCCCCGGCAGGGCATTGAAACGCGGACGCGTCCGTCGAAGGCACAGCGTACCGGCGTCCCTTTCGGGTAAGGCAGATCGCAGCCGTTGTGGTTGCGTCCGCGGCGGACGCCGAAACGGGAGAATACCTTGCTTTGGTACGGGCAGGCGAACCCGCCGAGGGAATCCGCCAGGCAGAGGATGGTGCGGTAGGGAAGGTCTTGCCGCCGGACGTCGTGGAAGGGATTGACGACCTGTTCGTTCCAATGGTCCCGGAAAATGCCGTCCGGATCATACTGGATGTTCCGGACCAGTTCCCAGGTGTGGTCATCTTTCAGGATGAGCAGCAGCCGCCCGTCCTCGATGTCCAGGGTATCGACACCGGCGCCCGCCCCGGCGGCGAAGCAGGTCAGGCGCTGCCCGGTGTTTGCCGGAACCGCCACCGTGTCCGCCTTCGCTCCCGGGAACAGCGTGCTGTCCGCATCGGACGCCTGTATCGGCAGGGTCAGCAGGGCCGCAAGCAATACGACCGTCATACGCGGACGCCTCCGAACTGCTTTTCGATGATTTGCTGCGCTTCCGCGATTTTCTGCCGGAGCACTTCCTCGCTCGTCGCTTCACAGATGAAGCGGAGGTAGGGCTCCGTGTTGGAAGGCCGGATGTTGAACCACCATCCGTTGAATTCCAGCCGGTAACCGTCGAAATCCATTTCTGCTTCCGGGGTTTCCGCCGCCTTGAAATGGGCACGGACGGCATCCATCGCCGCCGCCTTGTCTTCGATGCGGAAATTGATTTCCCCGGAATTGCGGTAGCGGGCGATGCCGGCGATTTCCTCGCTGAGGCTCCTGCCGTTGCGTTTCATCGCGGCGACGATGCGCAGGACGATGATGGAGGCCAGCATGCCGCTGTCGGAATAGAAGAAATCCTTGAAATAGTAGTGTCCGGCGAGCTCTCCGCCCCACAGACCGTCGATGTCGCGCAGTTTCGGGGCGGCGAAAGCGCGGCCCACCCGCCAGGTGTGTACCTCGGCGCCGTATGCCTGCAGGTATTCGCCCACGGCCTTGGAACTGCGGATTTCCTGCAGCACCCGGGGATGTTTCTCCCCGCGCTCGTCGCAGAAATACCGGGCCATCATCGCGATGACCAGATCGGGCGGGACGAACTGCCCTTTCTCGTCCACGAACATCACGCGGTCCGCGTCTCCGTCATAAATGACGCCGATGTCGGCTTTTATGTCGCATACCAGTTTCTTGAGCGGCTCCACGTTCTTGGCGATGAGCGGGTTGGGCTCATGGTTGGGGAAGCGCCCGTCAAGGGTGTCGAACAGGTAGCAGGCATCTTCGCCGGCGAAAATCTCCTTGGCGAAGAGGTTCGCCATGCCGTTGGAGAGGTCGAAGGCGATGCGCAGGTTGGAATAGTCCCCTTTGAATTTCATCAGGAATTTGCGGTAGTCCTCATGGGCGTCCATCGGGTGTACGGTGCCCTTTTTCGCTGCCACGGGGGTCGGACGGCCTTCCTGAATCCAGCGCTCGATATCCCCGAGCCCGGTGTCGTAGCGGACGGGCAGTGCATTTTCGCGGGACACCTTCATGCCGTTGTATTCCGCCGGGTTGTGCGAGGCCGTAATCTGCACGGGGGCCCCGAAATGGTAGAACGCGGTGCCGAAATACACCATCGGCGTGGAACTCAGGCCCAAATCATAGACGTCCGCGCCGGCATCGGTGATGCCTTTGACGAGGTATTCATGGATTTCCGGCGAGGAAGTCCGGCAGTCCCGGCCCACCAGCACCTTGTCCACGGACAGCAGCCCGGGGATGAAATATCCGATTTTATAAGCGGTTTCCTTGTTGAAATCCACGTTGTAGATGCCGCGGATGTCGTATGCGTGAAATGCTCCCATAATGTGATGAAATTGGTTATTTGATTTTAGCGTGATAATGTGTCGCCACTTTTCCGTGGGCGATGTTCTGCAGTTTCTTGGCCAGTATCTTGCGGCGGATGGGGGGCAGCAGGTCGGTGAACAGCACCCCGTCGAGGTGGCTCATCTCGTGCTGGACCATGCGGCAGGCGAAGCGGTCGAGCGTCTCTTCCTGCCGCTGGAAATGCTCGTCCCAATAGGCGACGCGGATGGACGCGCTCCGGCGGACGTCCGCATAGATGCCCGGAACGCTCAGGCAGCCTTCCGAGAACTCGCACTGCTTGTCGCTCTCTTCCACGATTTCCGGGTTTATCATCACCCGTCTGAAGCCCTTGAGGTAGGGATATTCATCCGCCAGTCCGTCGCCGTCCACGATGAGGACCCGCAGGCTGACCCCGATTTGGGGAGCGGCCAGTCCGCAGCCGTCCGATTGCCGGAGGGTGTCCCACAGGTCCTGTACCAGGGCCGTGAGTTCTTCCCGTTTGGTCAAATCCGCTTCTGCCGCCTTTTTGCGCAGTACGTCGGAACCGTATAAATAAATAGTCTGTGTCATTTTTTCTTGTCGAGGTATGCCTGGAGGATGAGGGCGGCGCTGATTTTGTCCACCGCATTCTTGTCGCGCCGGTCCTGTTTCTTCATGCCGCCGTCAATCATGGCCCGGTGCGCGAGGACCGACGTGAAGCGCTCGTCTTCGAGGGCGATGGGAATGTCGGGAAAGGTTTTTTGCAGTTTCCCGATGAATTTGTCCACATCCGCGGCGGCTTCGGCGGGCGCGCCGTTGAGGTTCAGCGGATAGCCCAGCACGAAACGGGCAATCCCGGTCGTCCCGGCGATTTTTTTGAGATAATCTATTATCTTTGCAGACGGGACCGTTTCCAGCGGGGATGCGAAGATGCCAAGCGGGTCGCTGAGCGCGACACCCACCCGGGCCTTTCCATAATCAATTCCGATGCTTCGGTCCATAGTTATGCAAATGTAATGAAAAAGGACTGGAATAAAAAATATCGTTTGACCTTGGTGGAAGATGAAAGCCACCGGCGGATTCGGTCTTACAAGTTCGCCGCATGGAAACTGCTGCTGCTCTCCGTCGGCGTGTGCATCCTGCTGGCCGGAGGCATGTATGCGCTGGTGGCCTTTACGCCTTTGCGGGGGACGATTCCGGGCTACCCGGATGCCCGTTCCCGCGGCGAGGCCCTGGCGAATGCCATCCGCATCGATTCGCTGGAGGGCAGCATCGCCCGCTGGAAGCGTTATACGGAGCATTTGCGGGCGGTCCTGTCCGGACAGGCGGTCATCGAGGCCGACAGCCTGATGAAGAAGGGGACCGCGGCGTATCTCGGCGAAAAAACGCCCGCCCAGCTTGCCGAAACCGATTCGCTGCTGCGCGACGTCGTCCGCCGGGAAGGACGTTTCGGCGTGGGCTCCGAACAGATGGGTTCCCTGCCCATCGAGGGTATGCACTTTTTCTGTCCGCTCAAGGGGGTCATTTCCCGCGGATATGAAAGCGTGCTGCATCCGTATCTGGACATTTCCGCCCCGGCGAGTTCCGTGGTCAAGGCTGTGCTGGACGGCACCGTCGTCCTGACCGAATGGTCGGAAGAATATGGTTACAGCATGGTGGTCCAGCATGACGGGAACATCATCAGCGTTTACCGGCATAACGAGCGGCTGCTCAAGCGCTCCGGCGAGAAAGTGAAGGCCGGCGAGTCCGTTTCCCTCGTGGGCAGCGCCTCGTCCGCCCTCAAGGGGGACCACCTGCACTTTGAAATGTGGCACAAGGGACAGGCCGTGGATCCGGCCAAATACATATCGTTCTGATGAAAGGAGAAACGCAAGCCTTCCCGGACGGGTTCGCCGCCGGGCATACGAGGCGGAGAATCGCCATCCTTGGCTCCACTGGTTCCATCGGTACCCAGACCCTCGACGTGGTGCGCCGTCACCGGGACCTGTTCGAGGTGGAACTGATTTCCGCCCGGTGCAATACGGAACTGCTGGCGCAGCAGGCGCGGGAATTTGATGTAAACCATGTGGTTGTCTGCGACGAGACGCGCTATGAGGCGCTTGCCGCCGCTTTGCGCGACAGCGACAGCAAGGTGTGGGCCGGCGTGGACAGCCTCTGCTCGCTGGTCGGCGGCTCCCGGGTGGACATCGTGGTCGGGGCCATGGTCGGGTTCAGCGGCCTCAGGCCGACGCTTGCGGCGCTGGAAGCCGGCAAAATCGTGGCGTTGGCCAACAAGGAGACGCTGGTGGCCGCGGGCAGCATCGTCATCCGGACGATGCGGGAACACAATGCCTTGATTCTGCCGGTGGATTCGGAGCACTCCGCCATCTTCCAATGCCTGCTGGCGGCGCAGGGCAACGGGGTGGAAAAGATTCACCTGACTTCGTCGGGCGGACCGTTCCGGACCTGGGAGCGCAGCCGCATCGCTTCGGCGCGGGCCGGCGATGCGCTGAAGCATCCGAATTGGGCCATGGGGGCGAAAGTCACCGTCGATTCGGCCTCGATGATGAACAAGGGCTTTGAAGTGATGGAGGCCAAATGGCTTTTCGACGTGCGCCCGGAGGATATCCATGTGGTCGTGCATCCCGAGTCCGTCATCCATTCGATGGTGGAATTCGTGGACGGGGCCGTCATCGCGCAGCTCGGCTGTCCGGACATGCGGGAACCCATCGGCTTCGCCCTTTCCTTCCCGCGGCGCATTTCCGTGGGCAACAAGAAACTGGATTTCGCCGCGCTGGGCGCCTTGCATTTCGAGGAGCCGGATTTGGCGCGTTTCCCGAACCTGGCGCTGGCCTACGAGGCGCTGGAACGGGGCGGCAATGCCCCCTGCGCCCTGAACGCCGCCAACGAGGTGGCCGTAGCCGCGTACCTGCGCGATGAAATATCTTTTTACGACATAACCCGCATCAACCGTACCTGTCTGGATGGCGTGAATTTTGTGGCGAATCCCTCTCTGGACGATATATTTGAAACGGACGCGGAAACTGCGCGGATGGCTCATGGTTGTATTCATTAAGGCCCTGCAAGTGGTGCTTGCCCTTTCCCTGCTCATTCTGATTCATGAGCTGGGTCATTTCGTGTGGGCGAAAATTTTCGGCATCCGGGTGGAGAAGTTCTACCTTTTCTTCGATGTGGGCGGCGTACGCCTGGCCCGTTGGAAATGGGGGGAGACGGAATTCGGCATCGGCTGGCTCCCGCTCGGCGGTTATTGCAAAATCGCGGGGATGGTGGACGAATCGATGGATTTGAAGTCCCTGGAGGCGGCTCCGCAAGCGTGGGAATTCCGGACCCGCCCTGCCTGGCAGCGCTTGCTCGTCATGGCGGGCGGCATCCTGCACAACCTCTTGTTTGCCCTGATTGCCTATTGCTGCATCATGGGCATCTGGGGCGAGCGCTATATCAGCAACCGGACGGCGCAGATTTATGCGAGCCCGCTGGCCGAAGAACTGGGGTTCCGTACCGGCGACCGCATCCTGCGTTTCGATGAATACGAGCCGGAGGATTTCGCGATGCTGCAGGCGGACCTGGCACGGCGCGGGGTGCAGAATGCCCGGGTGCTCCGCGGGACGGACACCCTCGATCTGTATATGGACCAGTCCCTCATCGGGGACGTGCTGCAAACCCCGGTCCTGTTTGATTTGGCCATTCCTTTCGTGGTCGATTCCGTGGCTGCGTCCGGGCCCAATGCCCGTTCCGGCCTGCGCCATGGCGACCGCATCGCCGCTTTCGGCGGACAGCCGGTGTCCTTTTTGCAGGATGCCCGCGGGGTGCTTTCCGCTTTTGCGGGCCGGGAGACGGAAGCGTTGGTGCTGCGGGGGGCCGACAGCCTGTGCGTGCCCGTACAGGTGGATACGGCCGGGCGCATCGGGGTGTATATGGTCATGCCGGAAATCGTCACCCGCCAGTATGATTTCTTCGGGGCCATCCCTGCCGGGCTCCGGCTTACCCGGGAAACCATCGGCGGATATCTCCGGGATTTGAAACTGCTGGCCCGCCCTTCTTCGGGGGCCTACAAATCCGTCGGCAGCTTCATCGCCATCGGACAGGTGTTCCCCGCGACGTGGAACGGATACCAGTTCCTGCAAATCATCGCCTTGCTCTCTGTCATGCTCGCTGTCATGAATCTGCTCCCCATTCCCGGGCTGGACGGCGGCCACATCCTCTTTACGCTGTATGAAATCCTGACCGGGCGCAAACCCTCCGACCGTTTCCTCGCGGGGGCGCAGGTGGTGGGGATGGTGCTGATATTCGCCCTGATGTTCCTGGCTTTCGGGAACGATATCGGGCGCTTGCTTCACGGATAATCCTTGAAAGACGCATATATGAAACGCATCCTTTTTTTATTCGGTGTCCTGTGCCTGTTTTCCGCATGCCGCAGCGGTGCTGCCCTGCTTCCCAACGTAAGCGGCAAGGCCGGGGAAGTCGTCGTGGTCATCGAGCGCCAGGACTGGGAGGGGACGCTTGGCACCGTCGTGCGCGAGACGCTGGCCGCCGACTGCCCTTACTTGGCACAGAAAGAACCCTTGTATTCCCTTGTCAATGTGGCGCCGGGCGCTTTCGGCAATTTGTTCAAGATGCACCGGAATATCCTGTATTTCAACCTGGATGCCGCTTTGGATACCGTTTCGCTGCTGTGCCGGAGCGATGTGTGGGCCCGGCCCCAGTGCGTCGTTCAGCTGAGCGCGCCGGACGCCGAGCGCGCCGCATCCGCCCTGCGGGAACTGGCGCCGCGCATGCTCGCCGAAATCGAGCAGGCGGAGCGGAACCGGGTCATCGCCAATGCCCTGCTGTATGAAGAGAAAAGCATCTTCCCCCGGATTGCGGAGGTGTTCGGCGGTTCGCCGCATTTCCCTTCCGGTTACAAAGTGAAGAAACTCTCCGAACATTTTGCGTGGGTGGCGGATGACAAGCAATATACGATGCAGGATGTGTTGCTGTACCGTTATCCGGCGACCGGGGATGCGGACGCGTTTTCCCTGGAGCAGATTGTCGCGCGGCGGAATGAAATCCTGAAGGAAAACGTGCCCGGCATGTTCGAGAATACCTGGATGACGACCTCCACCTCGTTCATGCCGCCCACGGTGGAATACCTCAAATACAAGGGACGCGCCTTTGCACAGACCCGCGGGCTGTGGGAAGTGCAGAACGATTTCATGGGCGGACCTTTCGTCTCGCACACGTTCTATTCGCAGGATGGCCGGGACATCCTCGTGCTGGAAGCCTTCGTGTATGCGCCCCGTTTCGACAAGCGCCAATACCTGCGTCAGGTGGAGTCCCTGCTCTATTCCTGGGAGTGGAAGTGAGTGCTTGACGCGCCTCCGAGCAGGGTGGCGTCCTCCCCGTCCTGCAATTGGTCGAGTTTGCGGAAGATGGCGATGATGAAAATGGCGGAGGTCACGATGGACAGGAGGTCGGAAACGGTCAGGCTGAACCAGACGCCTCTCTCCCGGAATACGAGCGGCAGTCCGTAAAGCAGCGGCAGCAGGAAAAGAAGCTGCCGGGACAGGGAGAGGAAGATGGAGCGCCCGACCATGCCGAGGCATTGGAAAAAGTTGGCGCTGACGATGCCGAATCCGACGAGCGCGAAGCCCGCATTGCCCATCCGGAGCCCTTCGGCGGCCAGCCGTATCATGGCCGTGTCACTGGTAAACAGGCGGGCGGCGTATTCCGGCACCAGTTCGGAAATCAAGAAGCAGCAGGTGGTGACGAGCACTTCCCATTTTGCGGTCAGGATGAAAACCTCCTTGACGCGGCGGTATTGGCGGGCGCCGTAATTGTATCCGGCAATCGGCTGGAGCCCTTGGTTGAAGCCCATGCAAATCATGACGAAGAGCAGCGTGAAACGGTTCAGGATGCCGTAGGCGCCGATAGCGAGGTCGCCGCCGTGCCGCCGGAGCTGCTGGTTGATGAACAGGGCCACGAGGGAGGCGGCACAGTTCATCAGGAAGGGGGCGATGCCGATGGCGAGGGATTTCCCCGCGATGCGTACATCCAGTTGCAGCAGCGGTTTGGGAAAGTGCAGGCAGCGGCGGGAATCCGACAGGAAGTGCAGGGTATAGACAAGTGCCAGCGCCTGGCAGCAGACCGTGGCGATGGCTGCCCCGCGGATGCCCATGCCCAGCCCGTAAATCAGCACCGGGTCGAGAATGGCGTTGAAGAGCACCGTAAACAGGGTCAGGTACATGGCTGTCTTGGGGTGTCCGGACGCCCGGATGATGCCGTTGAAGCCGTGGTACAGGTGTGTGAACGCATTGCCGACCAGGATGATGCGCATGTAGTCCCGGGCGTATGGCAGGGTGGCGGGGCTGGCGCCGAAGAACACAAGGACCGGGTCGAGGAAGGCGAGCGCGAGGACGGCGAACAGGATGCCGATGAGGATGTTCAGCGTCAGGGTGTTGGCGAGG
>JAGAFI010000110.1 GCA_017612675.1 Bacteroidales bacterium | reverse complement strand
CTGACGGATGCCAGTACGGATAGACGCAGAAGCCCAGGGTAGAGTCCGTCTTCGTATTGTAGGCCTTGATCTCTCCGTTCAGGCGCAGCAGAGTCGCGCCGTGGCTGCCGCGGATATGGAGCGTCCAGGTGCCCGGATCATCCTTCTGGCTGGCGTGGCAGTTCAAACAGCCGTCAAACTGGGTGTTTTCGAGCAGTGCGCGTTGCCGGAAGGACGATAATTCCCGTTCGTAGACGCCCATGTGGCTGTAGACCTCGTAGCCCGGCTCCAGCAGGCGGTAGGTCAGGCCGTAGTCGATGGCATCTTCCGAGACGTATATGCCAAACGGTGAAAAAGACAGCCATTTCCCGTCGAACAGACCGTTGACTACCACTGTCAGGGAGTCTCCCCGGCTTCGCCGCAACAAGTCCGCCCAGCGTTTTTCAGGGAAGCACGTGGCGGCCTTCCCCGCACTTCGCAGGACGGTTCCGTCCGGCGCCGTCACACGCACAACCAGCGCCTGCGCGCCATTCAGCGTAAAGTCGAGCGGCGCGATCGTGGCGGGAACGGTCACGCCCACATAGTCGGGATAGATGTCGGGCAGCAAGCCGGCCGGCACGGCACCGCGTTCCTTCGGGGTGCAGGCGGACAGCAGCAGGAGAGCCAGGACGAGACGGAAACAGTTCTTCATGGGACTTAATCGGGACGGGTCCGGTATCGGAAATAATAGTAGAACCAGTAGGTATCGCCGTACGCCTGGCGCATCTCCCCTTCGGGCTTGTTGGCCTGCAGGTCGGCGATGAAATCGTTCATCCGGCGGGCAAACGCCATGGAAATATATCCGGGAAGGCCCTTGTAATCGCTGTGCGTCAGCACCCAGCGCAGCAGCAGCGCTTCCTGGTAGGCCTTGGGCATCGCTGGCGCCTTCACCAGGGGAATGCATTCCACAAAGCGGTCCAGGTCCTTCCGGAGCAGGCACCAGGCCATCAGGTAATCCAGTGCCAGGCTGTTTTCGGGATGTTCCACGACCAGCAGGCCCAGCATGGAATCCATTTCCGTATCGCTGAACAGGAAATCGTGATCCTTGAGGCGCAGTTCGTGCGCCCGGGCCAGTTCGGGTCGTTTCTCAAACACCGTCCCATCATCCAGCAGGGCGGCAGTCTCATCGGCCCATTTCCGGTAGAAAATGGCATTGTGAAGGGCTTTCAAATATTTGCGGGCGACGTCCCAGTCGCCGTTGACGATATTGGTTTCAGCCAGGCGGCGGTAGAGGCGGGCACTTTTCTGGAAATCCGGAATCGCCTCCTGCGCCTCGAAAGCGAAGCGCTGAGCGGTGTTGACCATCCCCAGGCACCAGTATATCTCCCCGGTGGAAACGGGGCTTGTATGGTCCCGGGAGAAGGCCGGAAGCAGCCCGTCAGGGCCGTTCTGGAAATAGGAGAACTGACTGTCTGGCATGCGGTCCGTCATCCCCAGCGCCAGGTTGAGGCAGGAGACGGTCTTGGGCGTATCGGGATTCTTCGCATCGGCCCGGAGCATGATGCGGTTCCACATCTGCATGCGCACCATGAAATCGTAGCGCATCCATTCTTCCTTGCCGGAATCCGCGGCACGGAGCGTCAGACCCGCCCCCAGTCCCGCGACCAGGATGAACAGGGCCAGGCCCGCAACCATCCTCCAGCGGCCCCGCAATTCCCTGCCCTTGCGGCAGGAAACAAGGACGAGCGCCACGGCAGCCAGCGAAGCGGCCCAGAGCAGGCCCGGCAGGATATTGTGGTAACGGTAGTAATGCACGCCGTAATACAGACGGCCCAGCGGATACGGGAAAATGCGGCTGGCGACAAACGGACAGAGGGCGGCCAGCACAACCATCGCCGCAATGGCGATGGCCGCCCGCCCGAGCCCGCGGCGCTCCGTCTCGCGGATGGCCGTTATCAGCACGAATACCACGGACAACCCGCCGGCGGCCATATACAGGACCGGCACGAGTACGACCTCCAGCACCTGACGCGCAAGATCGTTCCTCATCCGCTGGCACAAAGCGACGGCAGAGAGCGACAGCAGCAATGCCACGGCACCGCCGGCCAGGGCATTCTCGTCACAGTAAAAAGCCAGCAGAAGCACTGCCGGAATGAAACTCAAGGCATAAAGCGACAGCCTTTCCTGCCGGAAAACCGCCCAGGTGAGCAGCTGCACGGCACAAAGAAGCACCGCCATCCAAACCGCGCCGGCCGGTGCGTAATAAAAGAACTGCGTGATAAACCGTCCTGCCCAGTCAGCCAGGCCGCCGGGGACGGAAGCCACGCCGGCGAAATAAGCCCGGGTCGATTCAAACAGCTGATACTGTTCCTGAAAATGGAGATGATAGGGATACCGGAGCGAAAAGAACCCGTACACGGCAATGCCCGTAAGCACCGTCATGACGACTGCAGCCACCTTGTCCGAACGGCCCATTTGATATTCCCTTGCTATTTCATACAAAGATAGGCATAATCCTGCGATATTGGAAATATCCCGAAAAATCCGTACATTGTACCCAAAATAAAGCATCCATGAAACGATTCTTCCTGCTTCTCGTCCTGTGCTTCGCCGCTTTCCGTGCCGGAGCCGCCGAACCCGCCTGCATCTCCGTCGAGACGGACCATACGCAACTCGTGCTGACCGTCGACGAGGCCGGCAATCTCCGTACCCGTCACTACGGGGTGCGCATCGCCGACCCGATGCCGTTCCTTCGGATGGACGCCGGCGCCAGCCTGCCCAACGGCGCCGGACCGATGACGCTTCCGACGACCGGCGGAAAGTTTATCGGCACCCCTGCGCTGCATGTGCGCTATGCCGACGGCAACCATAACACCGAGCTCTACTACCAGGCTCACACGGTCCATGCTGCCAAAGGCGTCACCACCACCGAGATTACCCTCGCAGACCCCGTTACGCGCCTGACAGTCAAGCTTGTATATGAAGCATACGGGAAGGAGGATGTCATCATCGCCCATACGGAAATCACCAACGGGGGAAAGAAGCCCGTCGAATTGCTGGACTTCGCCTCGTCAGCCATGCACCTGGAAGCGGACAAATACCTGCTCACCCATACCTGGGGCGGCTGGGCCAGCGAGATGCAGGTCGAGCGCGAGATGCTCGGCCACGACGCCAAGGTCATCGAGAGCCGCCGCGGCGTCCAGGCCACGCAAAGCAACAATCCCTCGTTCCTGCTGAGCCTGGGTACCTCCGAATTCAGCGAGACGGCCGGCGACGTGGTGGCGGGTGCCCTCGCCTGGAGCGGCAACTTCCGCCTGGCCTTCGACCGCGACGACGCCGGAAGGCTCAACGTGACCGCAGGCATCAGCCCCTTCGCCTCCGCCTATCCCCTCGCCGCCGGGCAGACTTTCGTCACGCCCGGGATGATCTGGACCTTCTCGCCCTGCGGGGCCGGGCAAGCCTCCCGCAATCTGCACCGCTGGGCACGCCACTACGGCGTCTATCGGGGCGGACAGGTCCACCCCACCCTCCTCAATAGCTGGGAAGGCGCCTATTTCACCTTCACCACCGAGACGCTGCTCCGGATGATCGACGACGCGGCCGGCATGGGCCTCGAGATGTTCGTGCTCGATGACGGCT
>JAGAFI010000013.1 GCA_017612675.1 Bacteroidales bacterium | reverse complement strand
GGTGTTCAGGATGACCTGTTCCTTGCTGCTGACGTTGAAGGCGACGCAGGTTTCACTGCGGAGGCCGAGCGCCTGGAAATTCTCCACTTTCGCCTTGGCGGCGCAATAGACGACGAAATCGGGCTCCTGGTCGAATTCCGCCTGGTTTTGCGGGCGGATGAACATGTTGGTCACGAAATGGGCCTGCCATGCCACTTCCATGATGAAGCGGACTTTCATCCGGGTATCCTTGTGGGTGCCGCAGAAACCGTCCACGACAAACAGCCGCTTGCCGCTGAGCTGCTTGAGCGCCAATTCCTTGACCTCTTTCCAGACGGCTTCGGACATTTCGTGGTTGTCATTGGGGTACTCCGGCGTATTCCACCAGACGGTGTTCTTGGAATTGGCATCCATCACGATGTACTTGTCTTTCGGAGAACGTCCGGTGTAGATGCCCGTCATCACGTTGATGGCGCCCAGTTCCGTGACCTGGCCTTTGTCGAAGCCTTCGAGGCCCGGCTTGGTTTCTTCGTTGTAGAGAACTTCGTAGGTGGGGTTGTAGAGCACCTCGGTCACGTCGGTGATGCCGTACTTTCCAAGATCGATTTTTAACATAATGTGTTACAATTTATAAGAACTACTAAAAAACTTTCCTGCAAATTCCGCGGCCATGACACCGCGCAGATGCGGCGCTAATGTAGGAAAAATCGGGGAAAATTCAAAGGGATTTTCAGATTTCCTCGTCAAGCAGACGGCGGTATGTTTCCACCGCATCGGCGCCCAGCCCGCTGTCCGGGCGGCGGCACAGTTGCAGGATGGCGGTTTCGTCCATTCCCTGCCGGATGAGTTCGCGCAGGCGTGCTTCCGTGCTTTTCCGTGCCTCGGGATGCGCCCGGCAGACGTCGCATTGCCCGCAGGGAGCCGGGCTCTCCTGCCCGAAATAGCGCAGCAGCTGCCGGGGCCGGCATTCCCCGTTGTCGGTCAGGTAGGCCTCCACCGCCTGCACGCGCGCTGCGCACTGGTCCTGCAGGAAAGCGTAGCGCGCGGCCTGGAGGTCCAGGTTGCCGGGGCGCAGGCGGATGTGGTGCAGCACCACCAGGTCGTTGTGGGCGGCGGGGATGTAGCGGATGATGTGCAGCAGGGACATCCGGTACAGCAGTTGCCGCAGGGCGGGTACGCTGATGCCGGCCTGCCGTGCCGTTCCCTGTTCGCTGATGCCGACGGCACCGGAAAAGATGCCTGGGCAGTCGCGCATCAGGATGTCCAGCACCGCGAGCATCTGCGGCTCGGGCAGTGTGATGTCGTAGAGGGCCTGCCTGTCCGCGGTAATCTGGATGCGGGTGTCGGTGTCGATGTCTTCGCAGAAGGTCAGGTGTCCCGCCTGCTGGAGGTAGTGCAGGGCGTAATGCACGTCCGTCCGTTTCCGGTGGAAATGTCTGGAAAATGCTTCCAGGTCAAAGGACAGGCAGCAGCCTTCCCCGGTCTCGTAGGGAAGATTGTGGAAAACGTGCAGCTGCTGGTAGATTTCTTCGATGCGGTCGAGCGGGGGATAGGACAGGGCGGGCAACTGGCGCAGGCGCACGAGGTCCGCATCGTTCCAAAGCTGGACGGCATATGCGCGGGCACCGTCCCGCCCGGCGCGTCCGCTTTCCTGAAAATAGGCTTCCAGGGATTCGCAGGGCTCAAAATGGGTGACGAAACGCACGTCCGCCTTGTCAATGCCCATGCCGAAGGCGTTGGTACAGACCATGATTCGCAGCTGTCCGGCTTTCCATGCTTCCTGGCGCCGGGCGCGTTCCGTCCCGTCCAGCCCGGCATGGTAGAAATCCGCGTCCACGCCGTTTGCCTGCAGGAACGCGGCCATTTCCTCGCATTTGCGGCGCTGCCGCAGGTAAACGATGCCGGAGCCGGGGACGCCGTTGCAGATGTCCAGCAGCTGTCCGCGCTTGTCTTCGCATTTGCGCACGACGTAGGTCAGGTTGGGGCGCTCGAAACCGCTCCGCAGGGTGCGGAACGTCCGGCCTCCTGCCGCGAGGCGTGCGCAGATGTCTTCCGCCACTTTCGGCGTGGCCGTGGCGGTGAGGGCGATGACGGGGACGTCCAACTGGGGGCGCAATTCGCCGATGCGCAGGTATTCGGGGCGGAAATCATAGCCCCACGCCGAGATGCAGTGCGCCTCGTCCACGACGAGGAAATTGACGGGCAGTTCTCCCAGCCATGCGCGGAACCGGGGATTGGCGAGGCGTTCCGGGGAGACATACAAGAACTTGGCGTCCCCGTAGGCCGCGTGGTTAAGTACCCCGTCCGCCTCCCGCCGGGAAAGCCCGGCGTGGAGGGCGAGGGCTTTGATGCCCCGCTCCCGCAAGTTCTGCACCTGGTCTTTCATCAGGGCCACAAGGGGCGTGACGACGAGGGCGATGCCGTCGCGGAGCAGGGCGGGCACCTGGAAACAGACGCTCTTCCCGCCGCCTGTGGGCAGGATGGCCAGCACGTCGTGCCCCGCCAATGCTTCGGAAATGATTTCCTCCTGCATCGGGCGGAAGCTCGTGTGCCCCCAGTAGCGTTCCAGTGCCTCGGAGGGCGTCATCGGATGATGCCGAGTTTTTTCAGCAGGGCATCCGGCTCGGGGTCGTGTCCCCGGAAATTGCGGTACAGGACGGCTTCTTCGTCGTTGCTGCCCCTCTCAAGGATTTCGCGGCGGAAGGCGCCGGCCACTTCCTGGTTGAAGATGCCTTTTTCCTGGAACAGGCTGAAAGCGTCCGCTTCCAGCACTTCCGCCCATTTGTAGGAGTAGTAACCGGCTGCATATCCGCCGGAGAAGATGTGGCTGAACGCGGTGGAAATGCAGGTTCCTTCCACGGCGGGCAGCAGGCGCGTGCCGGCGAGGACGGCCTTTTCAAAGGCGTCGGTGCCCGCTTCCGGTACTTCCGTGCGGTCGTGCCAGGCCATATCGAGGCGCCCGAAATCGAGCTGCCGCACCTGATAATAGGCGGCCAGGTAGTTCTTGGCGGCCACGATGCGCCCGATTTGCTCCTGCGGGAGCACTTCCTCCGTCCGGTAGTCTTTGGCGAAACTTTCCAGGTATTCGGGTTCGAATGCCCAGTTCTCCATGATTTGCGAGGGCAGTTCCACGAAATCCCGGGCGACGGAGGTGCCGCAAAGCGAGCCGTAACGGCCCCGGGCAAGCATTCCGTGCAGGGAATGGCCGAATTCGTGCAGGAAAGTGGTCAGTTCGTCGTGGGTCAGCAGGGAAGGGGCGTCCGCCGTGGGTTTGCTGAAATTGGTGACGATGCTGACGACGGGGCGGTGTTCCACGCCGCCGACGATTTCCTGCCCGCGGAATTCTGTCATCCAAGCCCCGTTCCGTTTGGATGCGCGGGGGAAGAAATCGGCATAGAACAGGGCGAGGTGCGTCCCGTCCGCGTCGCATACGTCATACACTTTGACGTCGGGGTGATAGACCGGCAGGTCTTGCCTTTCGATGAAACGCAGG
>JAGAFI010000109.1 GCA_017612675.1 Bacteroidales bacterium | reverse complement strand
GTTTCTGCGGAAGGGGCGTCCGAACCGGTGCTGCAGGAGTTTGCGGTCCTGCATGAACCGTACCTGTATAAAAACGTCACGTATCAGGATACGTGGGACCTCGGCTGCATGAAGCAGTACCGGATGGTGGGGTTCAGCTGCCGGGTGCCTGCCAAGGGGAAGGCGCGGCTGACGACGCAACTCCGCCTTGTGCATTGACGGTGTCTTGTATCTGGCGGGAATGGCCTGACTGGCCGCACCGGTCGCTTTGCGGCCCCGGTCGGAAAAATGGTCGCGTGTGTTGTGACAGGGGATTTGAAATCGTGATGCTCAGTGTTTTATACGTGCTCCTTTCCGGAATAGCCCTCCCGGTGGGAGGCATTCAGATGCAGTATTTGTGGCGGAACCAGCTGGGGGACGTGTATTCGCTCGGATTGGGGAGCGCCGCTTGTCTGGGCGCTGCCGCCGCAACGATGAGCGGCTGGTGTTCGCTGACCGTCGGCAGTTTCGTCTGTACCCTGCTCTGCACCATCGTCTGCTTTTTTGTCACGCTCAAGGTCAATACCCAGAAGCTGATTACTTTCGGCATCCTGTTCGGAACGTTTATCGGTTCGCTGGGGACGATTGTCGTGACCAACGCCCCCAACGGGGAACTGCTGAAAAAATATTATCTCTGGGGTGCCGCCAATTTCCGGCTGGAAGACGTGACGGGCGGCGACATCGTTTTCTCCCTGCTGCTTTTTGCCGTCGGGATGGCGGCGGCGCTCGGGGCGGCCCGGTCGCTGACCCGCCATTTCCGGGGAGAAATCGAATTGTCCCCCCTGCACAAGGCCCTGTTGCTGCTTTCCATCATGTTTCTGGTGACCAGTGCCGTCAGCATCTGCGGGCCTATCGGCTTCATCTCCCTCGGGGTGCCCAACCTGAGCCGCATCGTGTGCAAAAGTACGGACATCCGGGCCCATTACCTGATTTCCGCCCTGATGGGCGTCGGCCTGCTGCTCATCACCTACCTCGTGGTGGAGTATGTGAATTTCGGCATATACCTGCCGGTGAGCGCGACGATGGCCATCCTGGCCCTGCCCCTGATGGCCCTGCTTTTCATCCGGGGCCGGGCCGGGGATGCATAGGCAGGCGAAAGGGCCGGATTCCGCTGTGTCGGCGTAAAAGGCCTTCCCGCCATGCTTTCTGCTGTCGGCCATTGGGAAAATTCAAAACGGCTGCGTATATTTGTAGGATAGATATGCCCTATTTTTTAATATAGGTATGGTAGGAATGAAGGAAGTGCTGGTTGCCTTGTCGCTCGCGTGTCTGTCCGTTGGCGCGGCAGCCTCGGATATGGTGCATCCCGACGTTTTCGGAGATGCGCTGGCGTTATATGAAAACGGCATGTACCAGCGGGCGCGCACCCTCTTCGAATCGCTGGGGGATGAGCCACTGGCACAGGGGTATGCGGTGCTGTGTGCCGTGAAGATGCGGGCGCCGGACTACCGGCAGGTGCTGGAAGACGATGCTTTTTGTGGCCGCCGGTCCATCATCAGCCCATCCATCGATTATGAGCAGGCGCTGATTCTTTTTGACGAAGGAAGTTACGGAGAGGCCGCAGCCTGGTTCGCGAAAGTCCCGGAAAAGCGTCTGGACAAGGCGGCGCGGCCCGAATATGCATTCAAATACGGCTATACTTTTTTTGCGCGGAACATGTATCCGCAGGCAAAGCGTTATTTTCGCCGGGAGGAAGTGCTGCCGATGTCGGATTTCCGGGCCCCTGCCCGCTATCTGCTTGGTTATATGGCCTATGCGGAAAAGGATTTTTCGGAGGCGCAGCATTGGTTTGAACGTGCCGCGACCGACCCGCGTTTTGCCGACCTGGCCTCTTTCTATCTCGTGGACTGCCATTTCATGGCGCGGGACTATGCTTATGTGCTGGAAAAGGGGGAGGCCTGCTATGAAAATGCCCCCCGGGAACGTCGTTACCACCTGGCCCGCATCCTGTCCGAATCGTATCTCGTGACAGGGGACAAGGAAAAGGCGCGGCAGTATTATGCCGCCTATGCGGGCGAAGAAATGACCCGCTCGGATTATTTTTATGCCGGTTCCGTCCTGTATGCCGTGGAGGATTATGCAGGGGCCATCGAGAGTTTCTGCAAGATGCCGGAGCGCAGCGATTCCCTCGGGCAAATCGCGAATTACCAGTTGGGGAACGCCTATGTGCGGACACATAACAAAGTGGCCGCCCTGGATGCGTTCCGCGATGCCGCAGCCGTTTCCTACAATCCGGACATGCAGGAAGATGCCTGGTTCAATTATGCCAAACTGGCCTTCGACCTCAACCAGGATACGCAGGGCTTCACCAGTTATATCCGGCGCTATTCCACTTCCCGCAAGGGAGACCAGATTTACGGCTATATGGCGCTTTCCCGTTTGCAGGACCGGGATTATGCCGGTGCTGTGGAGGCCTATGACCAGATAGATGAACTGGACGACGACATGCAGGCCAATTACATCAAGGCTTATTATCTGCGTGCCGCCCAACTGGTCGAGAGCGGGGCTTACCGGGGCGCGATTCCCTGCCTGCGTGCCGCTGCCTATTACCTGCCCCGGACGGACGGTCTGGGCCAGCTGGCCCGTTACTGGCAGGCGGAATGCCTGTTCAAGACGGAGGCTTATGCCGAATCGGCGGCCATTTATGCGGATTTGTACAATATTGCCGCGCTGGACGGGGCGCCGGAAGGGAAATTGCTGCCCTACAATGTCGCGTATGCGCATTTCAACCAGAAACTGTATGCGGACGCCTCCCGTTGGTTCGATACCTATCTTCGCAGCGGGGATACCCGCTTCCGCCGGGATGCGCTGCTGCGCCGGGCCGATTGCGATTTTTCGCAGAAGTCCTACCAGGCGGCCATCGGGTCGTATGAACAGGCGATGCGCGAAATTCCGGTAGGGGAGGATGTGTATCCGTATTACCGGCAGGCACTTGCCTATGGCCTTTCCGGAGACAAAAAACGCAAGGCGGAGGCGCTTGGCTGTGTGCTGGACGCTTCGGCGGGGGATCCGCTCTACAAGACGGCCTTGTATGAACTCGGGCGGGCCCGGATGGATATCGGGCAGAACCGGCAGGCGGTTGACGTGTTCCAGCGGCTTTCGGGAGACAGCGACGTCCGTTACCGGGCGCTGGCGCTGATCGGGCTCGGGATGGCATGCCGGAACATGCGTGCCTATGACGAAGCCCTGGCATATTACAAGGAGGTGGTTTCATCCATGCGCGGGACGGAATATGCGGACGCGGCCTTGGCGGCCATCGAATCGATTTACCAGACCCGTGGGGAGCCGGAAGCCTATCTGGCGTATGTGGAAAGCAACAAGCTGGATGCCCTGACGAGCGATGAAGACCGGGAACGGATGTATTTCAATGCCGCCGAGCAGGTCTATCTGGCAGGGGAATATGCCCGTGCCGTCAATTCCCTGCTGGCCTATCTGGAAAAATACCCGGACGGGGCGGGGGCGCTGGATGCCCGTTTCTATCTCGCGGAATCTTACCGGAACACCGGAGAGAAGGAGAAGGCGTGCGACGCTTACCAGGCGGTGCTGCAAGCCGGACTGGCGGGGCCTTTCCGCGAATCGGCCCTGCTCCAGTATGCCGGATTGTCCAGTGCGCTGGAGAAATATCCCCAGGCCCTGGAGGCGTACGGCCTCTTGCTGGCGGAGGCGAAATTCGACGAAAACCGCAAGCTGGCACAGGTTGGGCGGATGCGCGCGGCTTTCCGCGCGCGCGCGTATGAAGAATCCCTTGCTGCCATCGGGGCCGTCGATACCTTGCCGGACGCTACCGAAGCGCTGCGCACGGAGGCCCTGTACCTGAAAGCCAAGTCGTGTCTGGCGTTGAGCCGCCGGGATGAGGCGCTTGCGGCCTTCGGGCGGCTTGCGGCCCGCAGCGATACGCCAGAAGGGGCGGAGGCGACGGTCTTCCTGATTCAGGACTGTTTCGACAGGGGCGATTTCTCCGCCGTGCAGCAGCGCGTGTTTGCGTTTTCTTCCCAGGCGGGCGCCCAGTCCTACTGGCTGGCCAAGGCCTATATCCTGTTGGCCGACGCCTTCGTCGAGGAAGGCAGGACGGCCCAGGCGAAAGCCACGTATGAGAGCATCCGGGACGGCTATGTCCCTTCCGGTGCCGATGATGATATCCTATCCCTGATTGCTGCCAAACTGGCGGGACTCGAAAACAAATGAGAAAGAATGTGATGCTATGGGCGGTCGTTCTCTTTGCGCCGCTCGCCGCGTATGGCCAGAATCTCCATCCCGAGGTGCAGGTTACCAATACCTATGAGGGGACGGAGGCGGCCTTGCCGAAACCGGGCCTGCCGATGGCGCTGCCCGATTCCCTGACGCGTTTTGATTACCATTTCGACTATTCCGTCTTCGATACGCCGTACAAGGGCGCGTACGAGTTTTCGCCGTACCGGATTCAGATGACGCCCGAGGGGCGGCGGGACGACAGGGGGACGCTGCTGGTCCGCGCCGGCGCGGGCTATGCGTTCCGTCCGTTGCTGGATGTGGTCTGGGCGCCGGTGAAAGCGGGGAAATGGTCGCTGAACGTGTTCGGGCATGTTGCCGGGTATGCCGGCATGTATGCCGGAAAACCCTGGCAGCCCGGGGAACGCAGCTTTTCTGCGTATGATTTCGGAAGCCGGCTGGGGCTTGATGCCCGTTTGGCGCTGAAGCCCGTGGAAATCAAGCTGGAAGGTGGGTATGAAGGGGTTTTTGCTTCCGATCCGGAAGCCTCGGGCCAGGATGCCGCGCGCCTGGAGCCGTTTTATTGTTTCCCGGCGTACCATTCGCCCTATGTCCGCGGACGCGTCAAATCCTCTTCGGAACTGGGGCGGCGCGTGCTGCTGGATCTCGGCGCGGAGTACCGGGGCATATGGCAAGGCGCTTCCCGGGACCATATCCTGCGTTTCGACGGGACCGTGGCGCCGCGTATCACGGACAATATCCGGGCGCGGGTGGATTTCAACCTGTGCTGGTCGTCTCTTTTCTATGTGGGCGGAAGCATCGCCCCCAAGGCGGATTTCCGCTGGGGACCGCTCAACCTGACGGCAGGCTTGCGGCTCGGCTATGCGGAGCGTTTTACCGTTTATCCGGACGTGCAGGCTTCCGTCCGTTTGTGGCAGGACCGCTTGTTCCTGTTCGCTGCCGTAACGGGGCAGGACATGCTCTTTACTTATGCAGATTTGAAAGCGGCGGATCACCGCTATTGGGCGTCCTCCTATGGGGTGCCGCGTCCGGCGGCGGAATGGATCAACGCGTCTGGCGGGGTGCGGGGGAATACCGGGTTCGGG
>JAGAFI010000108.1 GCA_017612675.1 Bacteroidales bacterium | reverse complement strand
GGGGAAGGACGTTTTTCGTCCTTCGACGAGGCGTTTTTCAATCATCTCAAGAGCCTGGGGGCGGATGCTGTCTGGTACACCGGAATACCCCGTCATGCCAGCGGAGAGGACTTTGTCAAGGGGAATCCCGGCTCCCCGTATGCGATAAGTGATTATTTTGACACCAATCCCTATCTGGCTGACGATCCTTCAGGCAGGATGGAGGAATTCGAGGATCTTGTGCGGCGGACTCACGAAGCCGGGCTCAAGGTCATCACGGACCTGGTCCCCAACCACGTCGCTCCCGGTTGCGTGAACCCGATTCCTGTGCTTGACAGGTGGGATTACGATTGGACCGACACGCGTAAGGTGGACTGGTCCGACTCCCGAACCCTTCCCTTCATGGCGGAGGTGATACGGTTCTGGGCGTCGAAGGGTGTGGACGGATTCAGGTGCGACATGGTGGAGCTGGTGCCCCTGGAGGCAATGGCCGCTCTGATACGGACCTGCAGGGAAGAGAACCCCGGGCTGCTCTTCATTTCGGAGGTCTATGCCCCGCTTTCTTACGCTGCGTACGCCGGTGCCGGCTTCGACCTTATCTATGATAAATCCGGCTTCTACGATATTGCAAGGGCAATTCTGGGGGGCGGCTGCAGTGCCCGTCAACTGACGTACAACTGGCAGCGGCTCGGCCCCCTTCAGGGCAGGATGCTGAATTTCCTTGAGAACCACGACGAGCAGCGTCTGGCCTCCCGCGCTTTTGCCGGCAGCCCGTCAAGGGGATACGCCGCAATGGCGGTGGCAGCCCTTTTCAACGAGGCCTCCGTGATGCTGTATTTCGGTCAGGAAGCGGGAGAAGCGGCTGCAGAGTCCCCGGACGGCCGCACCAGCATCTTCAATTTCTGCCATCCGGCAACGGCAGACCGGCTCTGGCGCGAACTCCACGGGGAGAGCGCACTGCTGCCGCAGGAACGTAACACCCTTGTCCGGTACCGTGACCTGATGTCAATGGCGGCGCGGGAGCCATTCCGGAGCGGGCGCAACTACGACCTTGGATGGTGCCAGCGGGACGGGTTCGATCCGGACCGGCATTTCGCTTTTGTGCGCTATGGCGGAGGCATAACCTCCATTGTCGCGTGCATCTTTTCCGCGGAGCCTGCCAGGGTGGTCCTGCACCTTCCGGACGGGGAAAGTTTCCCTGCCGGGACGCTTGAGTTACAGGTCGCCCCCTGGGACTATACCGTTGAGATAATTAATCCATAAGTTTAGATAAAGCAATGAAAGATTTCGAGAAATTCGCAGGATCCGCCACTGGCGTCAGTCCCATGACACTGCAGCGTTACGCTTCCTACATCAATCCTTCGATCATTGAGGAGAGGAAATTGAACGTGGCTTCGATGGATGTGTTCTCCCGCCTGATGATGGACCGCATCATATTCCTCGGAGTACCCATCGACGATGATGTGGCCAACATAATCCAGGCGCAGCTGCTGTATCTGGCCTCGGTGGACTCCAAGGCAGATATTACGATGTATATCAATTCCCCCGGCGGTGTGATCACGGCCGGGTACGGGATATATGATACCATGCAGCTGGTGGCACCTGACGTGGCGACAACCTGCACCGGACAGGCCGCTTCGATGGGTGCGGTGCTGCTCTGCGCGGGCGCTCCCGGCAAACGCTCGGCCCTTCCCCATTCCCGGGTGATGATACACCAGCCGCTGGGGGGCGTCCAGGGTCAGGCTTCGGACATCCTGATTGAAGCGAAGGAGATCGAAAAGATGAGGACGGAGCTCTGCAGGATTATATCCGAACACAGCGGACAGCCTTTCGAAAAGGTTTTTGCGGATGCGGACAGGAACTACTGGATGAATTCCGAAGAGGCGCTCGGGTACGGAATGATAGACCGGATACTCGGAAAGAAACGGTAAAGAGCGGTAAAGGCGCGGTTTTCCGCGCTTTTTTTTGTAGATTTGTGCCGCTAACGCGCGCGTTGCGCACACAGGCAATTCAACACAAACAGATATGAAAGATTCCATCATCATCCTTTGCGGCGGCGGTCCGGCTCCCGGTATGAACACCGTGGTTTGCTCCGTTGCCAAGACCTTCCTGGCCGGCGGGTACCGCGTCATCGGCCTTCACGGCGGTTATTCAGGGCTTTTCAGCAAGAACCCCCGCATCGAGGACCTCGATTTCTTCAAGGCTGACGCATACTTCAACCGCGGCGGTTCGTACCTCCAGATGAGCCGTTTCAAACCCACTGACGAGGATTTCGAAAAGAACTTCAACCTGGCCCTGTTCCAGGACAACGGCGTGAAGCTTCTCGTGACTGTGGGCGGCGACGACACCGCCTCGACCGCGAACCGCATCGCCAAGTTCCTTGAAGCAAAGAAATATCCCATACGCAACATCCACGTCCCCAAGACTATAGACAACGACCTGCCGCTGCCCGGCAACGCTCCCACTTTCGGATTCAATTCCGCTAAGAACGAGGGCGCACACATTGCGCGGACCATCTACGAAGACGCCCGCACTTCCGGCAACTGGCTGCTCATCTCCGCGATGGGCCGTTCCGCAGGCCACCTGGCCC
>JAGAFI010000107.1 GCA_017612675.1 Bacteroidales bacterium | reverse complement strand
AGTGTATTATGAAAGCGGCGGGGCGGGCATCCGGGCCTGCTATGCGACCGGCATCACCGTCCAGTCCACCAGCGACATCACGGGCGAGTGCGGCGGCATCGCCGGCCTGTACTATTCGCCCACGAACACCTCCGGCGACGTAACCAACGTCATTTACCACTGCCAGGCCAAGAACTGCACCATCCAGGCCACCACGGCCAGAGGGTCCAGCGGCTGGGCGACCTCCCGGCTGGGCGGCATCGTCGGGGAACTGGACAACAGTTCACGCATCATCCAATGCGCGTCCAAGCAGAACAAGGTCTATGGCCGTACCGGCTGCGGGGGTATCGCGGGGATGGTACAGACCAAAGTCAGTCTCGGCGAGGGCCATGTCCTCATCCGGGGCTGCCTGTCGCAGAGCAACTGGCTGTACGGCACAGTGACCAACGAGGACAACGACCTGGGCGGCATCGTCGGGCTCATCACCCAGGAAGCCAATTCCGACGAAAAAAAACGGTATGTCCGGATTTCGGAATGTATTTCCAATGCCAACTGTTACGAAGCAAAATCCTCGTCGGACAACTGGGAGGCCACTTCCGGTGGTATTGCCGGAAAGATTTCGGGCGACGGGGCCAATGTCGCCATCCGGAACTCCTTCAGCGACCACCATGCGACCGTCAGCGGCAATCCGAAAGGGGCGGGCGTGCGCTGCTTCTACCTGTCCCGCACGAAAGCCAACGGCAAAGCGGCGGCGGGCGGTTTCGTCGGCTATTTCAGCAGCGGCACCACGGGCATCCTCCGCATCTACAATTCCGGCAGCCATATCACCTATGGCGCCTGGTATATGGGCGGGAACGTCTCCACGGCGGAGTACCTGAATTATGATCAATATACGAATACGAGCGGCTATGACTGGCGGACGCTCGGCATCAATCCGATGATTGGACGGGTGTACCGGGGACAGGTCAACCTGAACGTGGTGTTCTGGTCCACGCTGGCGGCACCGTTCACCTATAACCAATGGCATTCCAGCAGTTCCATCAAGGACGTCCGGGCGGACGACAGTACCGATACGTTCGAGTATAAAAGTGATGGTGCTGAGTATCTGACCAGCACCTGTATCAACAATGATTTCACGGTAAAGGTTGTGTACCACTATGCCGATGGGACGACCAAAACATACAATTTTGCCCATACTTACTATTGGAAGCCGTTCAGTACCGACGGGCATGCTCCTACCCGCGTCAAGTGGGGGACTGCCAACTATCAGGCGGTTACGATGCTTAACGGTACTACCGGCTATGCCCGTGACAACACCGTCGTCAATGAGGGCATGGGCTATGACGGCCATAACTGGATACATACGGACGGACGCCTTGTCAACAACAACCGCTGGTATCCCGCCATCGGCTGGTACGGGAATTGACATATCATCCAAGAAGGGGGCTAATCCGTACGGATGCTCCTGGCGGAGGTTGGCGGCAATAGCTGGCGGGAAAAATCCCGGAGGCAGACCAAAAGCGATTTTGGCCTGCCTTTTTCGTCCTCCCCTTTCTCTTTTGCAGAAATCGGTCTCAAAATGCTTTTTTAAACAGGCAAAACAGGCTGTAAAACAGCAAAATGTAAGGAAAATGCAAGAAAAAATGTAAAATTTTGTAAAAAAGTGGAACAAAGTGGAAAAATTTATGTATATTTGCACTGCGTATAAGAATGAGTATGGTTTCATTTATCGGCACATATTCCGCCAAGGTGGACGACAAGGGACGGCTCGTGTTCCCTGCCGGCTTCAAGCGTGACATGCCCGCTGAATGCGACTTGAGGTTTGTCATCAAAAAGAGTCTCTACTCCGAGTGCCTGGACATGTATTCCTATGAAGAGTGGGAAAAAGAGTCCCAGAAAATCCGTGACAGTCTGGACATGTTCAATCCCGACCATGTGATTTTCTGGCGTGAATACATGCGGAACTGCGCCGTGGTGGAGCCTGACACGAAGTTGGGCCGGTTTATGCTGCCTCACTATCTTCTTGACGCAATCGGCATCAACAAAGAGGTGGTTTTCCTGGGCATGAACTTCAAAATCGAAATCTGGGGCAAAGAGAAATACGAAGCCGCCATGGTTTCCAATGAAGCATACGTTTCCATCGCAAAAAGCCTCGCCAGAAAATAACAGGGAGGCGCGCGATGTCTTCCTACCATTCCCCCGTATTGCTGCGGCAAAGCACCGAAGCCCTCGTCCGGAACGCGGACGGGATATATGCGGACTGCACTTTCGGCGGCGGCGGACACAGCCGTGCCATCCTGGACCTGCTTTCTCCGGCGGGACGGCTCGTGGCTTTCGACAAGGATAGCGATGCCCTGGCAAACGGCGTGGAGGATGCACGCTTTAAGTTGATTCACAACAATTTCAGATTCATCTATAATTACAGCCTGCTGGAGACGGCGGGCGGTTTTGACGGCATTCTCGCCGACCTCGGCGTGAGTTCCCACCAATTTGACACGGCGGCGCGCGGATTTTCTTTCCGTTTCAGCGCCCCGCTTGATATGCGAATGAACGTGCAGGGCGAAAAATCCGCGGCGGACATTGTCAATTCTTATACGCAAGAAGAATTGGAAAACTTGTTCAAACGCTACGGCGAGCTGGACAATGCCCGGCGGCTGGCGCAATTGCTCGTGCTGGCCCGCAGCAAAGGGCCTGTCCGGACGACTGATGACCTCAACAATGCCCTCGCGGATGCCCTGCCCCCATTCGCGCCACACAAACAGCTTGCCCGGATTTACCAGGCCCTCCGCATCGGGGTCAACGGCGAGATGCGGGACTTGGAAAAATTCCTGGAGGGTGCCGCCCGGGCGCTGAAACCCGGCGGCCGGCTGTGTGTCATTACCTACCATTCGCTGGAAGACCGGATGGTCAAGAACTTCATCCGCAGCGGCAGTGTCCGGGGCGATGTGCGCCAGGACGCCTTTGGCCGGAACACGGCGCCGTTGCAGGCGGTGAACCGCAAGCCGGCGATGCCGGACGAGCGTGAAATCGGCACCAACACCCGCGCGCGCAGCGCCAAGCTGCGCATCGCGCAGAAACGGGAGGACGCGTATGAATAAAGTAAAGGACATCCTGCGCACCATCCTGACGGCCCTGAAGAACAGCGGCGGGGCCATCTTGCGGGGGAAACTGCTCCTGCGCCTGAATGTGTCCCGTTATTTCGTACACATCATCTATGTGTTCTTCCTGTTTGCCATGGTCATCTGGGTATCCCTGATGATTGAGACCACGATGACCCGCGTACAGCGGAATGCGGCGGCGCTGAAAGAGCTTGAAATTGAAAACACGATGAAGACCTGCGCCCTCGTGTCGCTCAGCCGGCGGTCTTCGGTCTCCTCGCAACTGAAAAACATGGGCTCGAAGGTGGGGGAACCTTCCCGGCCCGCAAGCGTATTGACAAAATGAGCCAACAGTCAGACCACACCGGCCGGGACCCTGTCGGGTTCGTCCTGTATGTCGTTTATGTGCTCCTGCTCGGCGCTTCGCTGCTGGTGCTCGGGCGGATTGTTTATATCCAGACGGTGTGGGTCCCCAACGAAAAAATCCGGACGGCGCTGGTCGGGAAGTCGAGCCAGGCCCGTGACTTGCTGCCCTCCCGCGGCAACATTTACGATTGCAAAGGCCGGCTGCTCGCCATGTCTTCCCCCATGTACCAGTTCGGGATAGACTGCACCGTCATGAAAGATGCGTATGCCCTTCTCGGCCCGGAGGAACAGAAGCAAAAGGAAGCGGAATGGGATGCCAAAGCCCGGGCGCTTGCGGATGCCCTGCCGGCATTCTTTCCGGAAAAGACCGCGGCCCAGTATCTGGAAGAATTCCGCTCCGCCCGCCGGAACGGCAAGAAATACCTCCCGCTCGGCAAAAAGAAAGTGGATTATTACACCCGCTGTTCGCTGCTGAAGCTGCCGTTGCTGAGCGAGGCGCCCACCCGTGGCGGCCGTTGTGAGGCCCGGGAGGAAAACCGCCTGTATCCCTATGGGAAACTGGCTCGCCGCACCATCGGCTTCGTCCGCAGCAACCGGCTGCAGGATGTGTCCAACAACCATGTCGGGCTGGAAGGGAAATACAACCACGAACTGCATGGGCAGGAAGGTGTCGAGTGGCTGCGCAAAACGGACGCCGGCCACGTGCATGACTATGACAAGCCCTTTGAAATGGCCGTGGACGGGCAGCATCTTCATACGACCCTCGACATCGACTACCAGGATTTGGCAGACGGCGCCCTCCGCGACCTGATTGCGGACGAGCAGGACCTGGACGGCGGCTGCCTGGTCCTGATGGAAGTGAAAACCGGGGCCATCCGGGCGATGGTGAACCTGTCCCGGACGGGCAGTGAAGCTTTCGACGAAGTGGCGAATATCGCCATCGGGCGCAGGCAGGAGCCGGGTTCCGTATTCAAGACCGTGACGCTGATGTCAGTGCTTTCCGACGGCTATGTCCGCCGTCTGGACGAGACGATTCCCACGAACCACGGCTGGGTGAGCGGCACGAAAATCAAGCAGGATACGCATATTCCCGATTACGAGCGGAACCACAAAACGAACCGGATTTCGATATATGACGGTTTCAAGATGTCGTCCAACTATGTGT
>JAGAFI010000106.1 GCA_017612675.1 Bacteroidales bacterium | reverse complement strand
GGGTGCCGCTGTCAGCCGAGGTGGTGAAACTGAGCACATCCCCCTCGTAAGTGACGCCGTCGATGGTGGCGAAGGCCTGGTAATAATAGGTCGTGCTTGCCGGCAGGCCGGACAGGGAGGCCCCGAATTCCGCTTTGTCGCCGGACGGGATGGCGTCTGCGGCCAACTGCGTCGTCAAGGCAGTGCTGGCGGTGCCGTACCGGAACCAGAGGGCGGACGGGGTGGTCGTCACGCTGCGGTAGAGACCGGCGAGCCGGGCCGTGGATTTCGTGACGCCGGTGGCGGGCAGGGTGTTCACATAGCTGGTCCGCACCCCGGCGGTGTTCCGGTACAACTGGACGGGCTTGCCCGTGCTGCTGGTATAGGTGGTAAAGCGGGGCGATGAGTCGTTGTAACGCAGGGTACCGTACCCGGACATCGTATTGGTAACTGTCGTATTGCCGCTGGCATCGAGTGAAATGTTCCAGGTGGCCGTACCGGCGGTCCAGGAGAGTTTCTTGACCGTCGTCGCGCCGAGATATTGCCCGCCGGCATTTTCCATCCGCCAGGCCGTCCCCTCACGACGCATGGTCAATACAATGGCATCTTCCGGCAGTTGCGTGATTTCAGTCTTGTCCTCGCTGAAACTGGCAGCCAGGGGCTTCATCACGGCATTGTCGATATCACCGGCCACCACGTCCTTGTCCCGGCTGGCGATAACGACCAGATCGTCCTCGGCCAGGTCCCCGATATCCGCGAGCAGTTCCCATTTTTCCTCCGAAGCACCGGTCCAGTCGCTTTCCGCAACGGTGATGGGGGAAATCCGCACCAAAGCGCTGCGTTCCACGGTAAGGACTGCATCCTTGTCAAAAACAGCCGTGCGCCCGTGCGTATCGGTAAAGGTCAGCTGCAACTGCCTGTAGGAACCCGGCCATGCGGCCAAATAATAGGTGCTGCCGCTTTCCAAGCCGCCCGTCAGGGTCAGGAGACTTTCCTGCCCGGTGCCTTTCCCGACCGGCATGTCTTCCGCATAACTGACGGTTCCCGGCCCGGACAGCGCACCGCCCGCCGCTTCCGCAGCGCGCAAGGTCATGGACTGGATGTCCGTGCCGGTGACGGTAAACGCCAGCAAGCCGCAGACGTTCCGGAAAGCGAGCTGGTCGGAGCCGTCGAGCAGGGCGACGGCCAGGGCCGCCCCGTCCGCCATGCCATCCGCAACGGCCTGCTGTCCGGCGGGGACCTCCATATGGAGCACCGTCCCGTCGAAGGAAGAACCCTCCTGGGCCGGATACACCGCGTACAGGCATCCCGTCTCGGGTACCAGCCCGGAGAACCATGCGACCGTCCCGTCCTCGGACAGTCCGCTTTGGTCCAAAGTGTATGTCCCGCCGTTTTCGGCAAATACCGTGATGCGGTCGCTCGCATTCCAACGGACGGAAAGGTCTGACTGGAGGCTTGTTTTGGCGTTGTCGGCAGTACAACTGAACGTTTTGAGAACCATGCCCCGGGGAACGTCATGGACCGGCATCTGCCGGCAGGCGCATACGCATAAAAGCATCAGGGCGAAAATCCAATATCGGTTTCGTGTCATTCCTGTGGATGATTTCTGCAAATATAAGCAAAATTTGTCAACTTTTGGCTACTTTTGTGACATGATTCCAGACATCGACATCCGGGACTATGATTATGACCTTCCCGAAGAACGGATAGCCAAATATCCCTTGCCGCAGCGCGATGCGTCCAAGCTGCTGGTCTATGGAAACGGACAGTGCCGGGAGCGCGTGTTCCGGGATTTGCCGGAAGAACTGCCTGCCGGGGCGCTGATGGTCTTCAACGAAACGCGCGTCGTGCCCGCCCGCTTGTTTTTCAGGCGGCAGAGCGGCGCCCATATCGAGATTTTCTGCCTGCAGCCCGAAAGCCCCGCCGATTACCAGCAGGCGTTTGCCGCACGGGGGACATGTGTCTGGAAATGTGTCGTCGGCAATGCCAAACGCTGGAAAGAAGACGCGCTGGAACCGGATTTGCCGGAAACGGCGACCCCGCACACGGAGGCCATCCGCCGGCTGTCCCTGCGGGCGGAACTGGCGGAACGCAACGGGGAAACCGCACGGGTACGTTTCCGCTGGACGGAAGACGCCTCGTTTTCCGAGGTGCTGGAACTGTGCGGCCGGATTCCGATTCCGCCCTACCTGAAGCGGGAGACCGAGGCCATCGATGCCGAGCGCTACCAGACGACGTATGCGCGGGTACGCGGTTCCGTAGCCGCCCCGACAGCAGGCCTGCATTTCACGGATGCGGTGCTGGATGCCCTGCAAAAGAAAGGCATCGGCATCGCCAAGTTATGCCTGCATGTGGGAGCGGGTACGTTCCTGCCCGTCAAATCCGAAAAAGTGGCCGGGCATCCCATGCACGCCGAGCCGTTTTCCGTAACGAAAGCGTTCCTTGAGAAAATCATAGATAACGAAAATAATATCATAGCAGTAGGAACGACAAGCGTCAGAAGTTTAGAATCCTTGTACTATGCCGGCGTGCAGGTGCTGGAAGAGGGGAGGCCCGGCGCAGTGGCGCAATGGGCCCCCTATATCCGCCCGTATGACGCCACGACACGCGAGGCGCTTGAAGCCCTCGTCCGCTATATGGATGCGCAGGGCCTGGCGGAACTGCAGATTCGCACCTCCATCATCATCGTGCCCGGATTCCGTTTCCGCCTGGTCAAACGGATGGTGACGAATTTCCACCAGCCGCAAAGCACGCTGCTGCTGCTTATCAGCGCATTCATCGGGAAAGACTGGCGCCGCCTGTACGATTTCGCGCTGCAGCATGGTTTCCGTTTCCTGAGTTACGGCGATTCATCCTTGCTATCCTCCCGATAATTTCGTATATTGTGCCGGATAACGGATAACGGCGGAAGCCGTTATTCCTGATATTTGTTGTTGTATGAGTGATTTGAGCGAATTTGAAGACATCCGCCCCTATAGCGATGCGGAGGCGTTGGAAGCGCTGGACCGGATAGCCCGGAATCCCCGGATTTATGCCCTGTCCCAGTACCTGTTCCCGAATTACGCCATCGATTTCCTGAGCGACCAGATTCGGAAGGCCCGCAGCATAGACGAATTCCAGAACGTCGTGGTCATCGGCGCCCTGACCGCCATCATGGGCAAGACTTCCGAGGGCTTCACGTTCAGCGGCGAGGAAAACCTCAAGGCGATGGCAGGGAAGAAGTTCCTGGCGATTTCCAACCACCGGGACATCATTCTCGACCCGGCCCTCATCATGTATGCCCTGCATGCGGTCGGACTGCCTTATGCGGAAGTCTGCGTCGGCAGCAACCTGTTGAGCAATACGCTGGTTGAAGACCTGCTCCGGTCGAACCGCATGATCAAAGTCATCCGCGGCATCACGGCGCGCGAGTTGTATTTGAGTTCCCGCTTGCTTTCCAAATATATCCGCACGGCCATCACCTCCGGCCGTTCCTCCGTCTGGGTCGCCCAGCGGGAAGGACGGACGAAAAACGGGCTGGACATCACCGAGCAGGGACTCCTGAAGATGTTCGACATGAGCGGGGAAGGCAGTTTCGAGGAAAATTTCCGGGAACTGAACATCCTTCCGATGAGCATTTCCTATGAATATGAGCCCTGCGATTCCCGATAGGCCCGTGAAATCCTCATCAAGCAGGAGACCGGCAGTTACAAGAAAAAACCGCGGGAAGACCTGCACAGCATCCTGACGGGCATCCGGCAGAAAAAAGGGCACGTCCACCTGCATATCGGTACACCGCTCTCCGGCGCGGAAATCGCCACGGCGGCCTCTTTCAACGGCAATGACCGCTACCAGTTCATCCGGCACCAAATCGACGAGCGCATCATCGACGGCTACCGACTCTGGAAGACCAACTACATGGGTTACGACCTGATGAACGGCACGACGCGGTTCTGCGGCACCAAATACCTGCCCGAGGACCTGGAAGCGTTCACCTCCTATACGGAACACCGCCTGAGCAAACTGGAGTGGCGTCTTGACCGGAACACCCTGCGGGACATTTTCTGGCACATCTACGGAAATCCCGTCGCGGCAAAAATTTGAGCAGACACCGGGCCCCGGGCCGGGTTGAGAAAAGAAACCAGAAGGAGGATGGCCAATGATTGGTCATCCTCCTCCTGTTCAGGGAAAGATTTTTCCCTATATCGCAAACGGACTGTGCCGATCGCCGATGGTAATGGTCAGACCCGTCTGGACGTTGAAGCGGAATTTGTTGTACGGCAGAATCACTTGCATGGCAGGGGCCGATGCTCCTTCTTCCTGCGGCATCGTATAAGCGCCGAGACCGCCCAGATAAGAATCTGCAGACAGAAAGAAATTAATACCCAAAGCATTGATGCTGAGCGCGGCGCCACCGGTAGTCCCAAACGTTCCGTAGCCGATGTTGGCGCTGAGGCTGAGCCAGTCAAGAGGCGTCACGGTCGTACCGAGACGTGCTTCCCCCCAGCTGGCAGGTCCGCCGATTTTGTAATACCCGTTCAATCCGGCAGACCAGCGCCTGTAAAACGGCATCCGGTACTTGACACCGGCATTCAGGGAGCAGGAAAGACCCTCGAAGGCCTTGATGGGCGCCTGACGTTCAAAATCCGAGAAGCCCTGCAGTTTCTTGATTTCCTCTTCCAGTTGGTCTGTCACGCTGTCAAAACTCGTCTCTGCAGACTCATTTTCATAGTGACCCTTCACGTGCCCGACCGTATTGTAATGCCAGGAAATACCACCGAGGTCATTGACGCCAAGGTATATGTCCAAATTGTCCATCGCCTTGTAGCTGACGCCCAAATCTGCAGCAAATCCATAGCCTGCCGGGGAAAACTTCTTGACAAAGACCGGCGGGGTCGTAAAATCCAGGACATTCTTGCCGGACAGGTCGGAAACATGGGTACCCATTTCCAGCATGTTGCAGGCAACCAGCATCTGGCCGTCGGCATCCAGTTTGATGCCGTCCGCCGCCGCCACGTCCGCCTGGGTGAACCGGATGTTCGAATGGGCATAGCCAAGCAGGAATTTCAGGCGGGCGCCAACCGTAAACTTCTCGGCGAAGGTCCGGGAATAACCGGCTGCGATTTCAAAATAACTGGTGGTGTTCAGGCCCGTTTCCTTGAGGTCATAGACAGGTTTCAGGCGCGTATCCTTCAGAAATGCGAAGAAGTCTTTGGAAAGGCTGCCATACATGTCCTGCCGCAGGGAGGCTTCCAGGGTAAAGAACGATTCATCCTTCCGCATACCGAAGGAGAAGAGGCTGTAGTTGACATCCTCGGACAGGACGGCAATCTGGGGCAACTTGGACAGGAACTGCTCTGCCGGCACTTTGTTGTTGAGCGCGATGACCGCGGCCCCTGTCGCATCCCTGAAGATGAAATTGGAAAGACCGACATTGGACGAGGCGCTCATCCCGATGTCGTTCACCAGGAAGCCGAAGAAAGACTTCTCGCTCTGGAATGCTGCGTTGCTCCGGTATCCGTACATGTAATTGTCCAGGAAAACCGCACTCTGCGGGCTTGTCTGCGCAAAAGCGGCGGAACCACCCAGGAGGATGATTGCCGCCGCAAAAAGTTTCTTCAACATATTACTTGTTCAAAGAAATGTTGACGCCTTCCGGATAGGTGATGCTGGTGATGTTCACAATCAGCTGGTCTTTCTGGGGATCGAAAGCGGTCTCCTCGACAGCCGTGAAAATGAAATGCAGTACCATGTCCTTGGCCTGGATCAAGCCGCCCGGGGTATAGAGGTCGCCCTTGAAGTCTGTGGTAGCTTTGGCCTTGATGACATTGTCAACGGTGGCATAGGCATCGTTCACTTGCGAGTCGGCGGAAGCTTCGATGTCGAAAGCCATCTTGTTGGTGATGCTGCCTTCCGCCGTAAAGTGCGTGCTGGCATCGTTCACATCATCGAATTTGAAGAGGTCGGTGGCTTTGTAGGAAAGCAGGAGCTTGGAGCCGGGCATCACCACGAGGGGCGTGAAGTTGCAGGCGCTTACCGTGAACTCATAGGTCTTGTCTTCCGCGGCCTTCATGCCGGACTTCTTGATGATTTTGCGGAAAATCATGTCCGTAACCTTGATGACGGAGGGCATCGGCTTGTAGCCGTCCGTGATGGCGGGAAGTACCACGTCCATTTCACCGGTACGCTTGGCGAGACCGCCTTTTGCGGAAACGAAGAGGACGAGACGGGTCTTGGCAGGAATCGTAATGGTGGGGAGTTTCAGGCTCTTGGCTCCGGCCTTGGTCACTTCCGTCTGCAGGTTGCTGTCATACATCACGTCGAAATCCGCCGGGTTCTCGATTTCCACCTTGACGCAAGGGTTCACGAATGCATAATCGGTGGATTCTTCCAGGACTTCGGGAAGCGCTTTGTCGGGAGCGATGCTCAGGTCGCTCTTCAGCACGGCGCCATTTTCGCTTTCAAGTTCGCTGTCGGACAAAACCTCCGTCAGCGTCTTTTCTTCGGATTTCACATAGAGGTTCTTGTCGGCGTCACGGGCCGTTCCCTTGTTCGTGGCAAAGCCCAGATCTGCGGAAGCATTGGTGTTCACATTCACCTTCGCGCCGGGCAGGATGGTGGCATCCGTGTTCACGTCGTTCAGGTTCTCGGGTTTGCAGGCAAACACCAGCATCGCTGCGCCCAGAAGGGCCGCGGCATTGAAAAGTGAGATTTTCATAAACGGTATAATTTTGGTTGATTTTTCATACCTGATATTCTGCTTGCGAATATATATAAAAAATGAAAAATGTGCAACTTATTTCCGGCGAATCTTCTTGTGGGAGAAACGCGCAGGGACGCGCGCGGCGGCCTTCTGGGAGGCAGGGGCTTCCGACAGGACGGCCACGTCATCCAGGTTCAGGTAGAAATTGTCCGTGCAGTCGAAATGGCGGAATCCGATGTAAACGGTCTTCCCGCTGAAAGACGCCGGGATTTCGATGACGAATTGCTGGTAGAGCGCATCTCCGTCTTCGCTGGTCACGGTCTCTTCCGCATACGGGGCTCCCTCGGGGAAGGTTTCTTCCATCAGCGGCACGCAGCTGCCCAGATTTTCCGGGGTCGGCGCTTCATCGGTGATGAACGCCCCATAATGCTCGGCACAATAATCGGGATCCTGTCCGCAAACCCAGAAAGAAAGGTAGTTGGTCCCGTTGGTCAGGGGAATGCCCGGGGTGAACAGCCAGTTGTCAGGCGTCAGGGCGCCCAGGTCGAAATCCCAGGATGCGCTGGTCAGCACGCCCGTACCGGAGTGGGCGAACCAACTGCCCTCGTTGTCATACAACCAGGCATTGCCATCCCCGTCCGCATCGAAAACTGACCATTCGCCCAGCGTGCTGATGTCTTCGAAATCTTCGAAGAAGATGGTGCCGGGGGTCGGTTCGGGTTCCGGCTTTGCCGTCACGGTCACTTCACAGGTGGCTTCCTGTTCGCCTGCTTTTGCCGTGATGGTGGCCGTACCTGCCGCAACGGCGAGTACGACACCGTCCGCGACGGTGGCCACGGTCTCGTCGGAACTGGACCAGCTTACCGTCGGGTCGGAAGCATCGGCAGGAGACACGGTTGCAGTCAGCGTGGCCTTCTGGCCGGCTTCGAGCGTCAACGTGGTTTCATTCAGCTTCACTTCGGTCACTTCAATGAAAGAAGGCGTAACTTTTACGGCACAGCTGCCCGTTTTGCCGCCGTCCAGGGACGTGGCGGTAATGACGGCTTCACCACCGCCGACGGCCAGCACAAGGCCGTTTTCATTGACCGTTGCCACCTTGTCGTCGGAGCTGGACCATGCGATGGCCTTCTCCGTGGCGTTGGAGGGAACAATCTGGCTGATAAGCGGATAACTCTCGCCTTCTTTGAGTTTCAAGGAAGTGGGCGTGACCTGTACACCCAGTACGGCCACGGTTTGCGGAGCCTGCTCGCATCCGAATGCGAGGACAAAGGCCGCCAGACAATAAAGAATTTTTTTCATATCGTATAAAATTGTTTGCAAGCGATTACCAATTCAGAATCTTCTTGAAATCATACGCGGCAGGGTCGGAGACATAAGCCTTCGCCGCCTCATAATCCTCCGGCGTAATGTAATGGCAGATGTGCGCATAATAGTTCCGTGCGGTTCCGCCTTCGATATCCACGCGGCGGGGCGGGATTTTGCCTTCCGCATTCTGCAGGTCATGCAGATAGAGCGGCTTGGCCTCCCCGTTGGCATCCACATAGACCATGCAGCCGGTCTCTCCCTTGCTGAACAGTTCGTACACGCCCATGGCAAGTTCCGAGCAATAGGTCAGGTCATAGCCGATGGGGTCCTGGCAGCGCACGTCATAGCCGATTTCCACGGGACGGGTCTTGATTTTCAGACCGGCCTTCTTGAATTCCTTTTCCAGAATATTGTTGAACAGCACCGCCTTGCTGACCTTGCCGAGTTCCGGATGTCCGTGTTCGTCATAGGTGAGCGCGACGCCCTGGGCTTTGATGTCCTCCGGGTCCATG
>JAGAFI010000105.1 GCA_017612675.1 Bacteroidales bacterium | reverse complement strand
TGGATGTCCGCCTGCCCGATGTCGAGGATTTGGGCGTCGTGGCGGGCGAGAATCTGCATGACGGAAGCCGTGAGCCCGGTCTGGTCCCGGCCCGTGATGCGGATGAGTATCTGTTCTTTCACGCGTTTTCTTTTTTGATGTTCGCATCTTCAAGGCCGTAGCCCTTGGCCGCATTCTCTTTCTTCAGCAGGAGGCTGAAGAGGAATGCCAGGACGCCGAAGCTGGAGAAGACCAGCATCGGGACGAAATAACTGCCCGTGTTCTGGCGCAGCGTTCCGATAAGCATCGGGACGAGGCAGAGGCCGACGTTCTGTACCCAGAAGATAAGGCAGTAGGCACTGCCCAGGATTTTTTCATCGATGATTTTGGGAACACTCGGCCACAGGGCGGCGGGGACCAGCGAGAAACTGACGCCGAGGATGACAATCAGGGTGAGGGCCAGCCATCTGGACGGGAATGCCGGCAGCAGGAAGGCAAAGCAGAGATGGCAGCCAATCATAATCAGCGCACCGGCCATGAGCATGGTAGCGCCTTTTCCTACCCGGTCGAGGAAGATGCCGAGCAGCGGCGTCAGGACCATGGCGAGGATGGGGAAACAACTGAACAGGCGGGAGGCCTGCGCGGCGTCGATGCCGAGCGTTTCTTCCAGGAAGTTCGGGGCATAGCGCTGGAACGGGAAGATGGCGCTGTAGTACAGGACGCACAGCAGGGCCACAATCCAGAACATCTTGCTCTTGAAGATGGCGCCGAGGTCGCTGATGTGGAATTCGTCTTCGGGCGATTTTTCTTCCGTGGCAAGACCCGCCTCGATGAGTTGGTTGTCAAACTTGCGGTCCATCACCCCGAAGATGATGAAATTCAGCAGGCCGACGCAAAGCAGGGCGCCACAGAAACCCAAGGGGGCGACGATGGAGCCGTCGAAACGGGCGGAGATGATGGGGGCAATCCACATGACCGCGAAGACGCCGAGCCGGGCGATGGCCATCTCCAGGCCCATGGCCAGGGCCATTTCCTTGCCCTTGAACCATTTGGCGAGAATCTTGGATACGTTGGTGCCTTGCATTTCACAACCGCAGCCGAAAATCATGAATCCCAGCGAGGCCATTTTCGCGCTGGCGGGCATGGTGACCCACCAACTGTCCAGCCAGGCGGCAAACGCCGTATCCTGGAACCATTCGCTGATGCCGATGAACTTGATCAGGGCGCCGGCCACCATGATGGAGGCCGAAAGGATGCCGGAGAAACGGACGCCGAGTTTGTCCAGAATCACGCCGGCAAGAATCAGGAAACCGAAGACGTTGAGGATGTATTCGGAGGCGGCATAGGTGCCGAACACCCCGCTGTTCCAGTCCAGTTTGTTTTCCACCAGCGATTTGAGCGGGGACATCACGTCCACGAACATGTAGGCGAAAAACATCATCAGGGCCACCAGGACCAGTACGGTCCATCTCGCCGCAGGGGAGTCGTTCAGGAGTTTGCTCATATGAAGTATCTTTAATTGTCAGGAGCGTCTTTGGCGCACGGCCTCATACAGGAGGATGGCCGCGCTGACCGAGACATTCAGCGAATCCACGCGTCCGCGCATCGGAATCAGGACGTGCGCATCGGCGGCTTTCCGCCAGCAGTCCGTCAGTCCGGTGTCTTCCGCGCCCATCACGATGGCCGTTCCTCCCCGCATGTCGCAGGCGTAGTAGGGGGATGAATCCTGCAGCTGGGCGGTCAGGATGCGGATGCGGCGGCTTTTCAGGAAGGCGATGGCCTCTTCGGAACGGCAGGCGACGGCGGGTACGGAGAATACCGCCCCCACCGAGGCGCGGATGAGGTTGGGGTTGTACAAATCCGTCAGCGGGTCGCATACCAGCACGGCATCGGCCCCGGCGGCATCGGCGCAGCGCAGAACGGCGCCGAGGTTGCCCGGTTTCTCCACTTTCTCCAGCACCGCTATCAGGGGATTTTCGGAGAGCGCCAGCGTATCCAGCCCCCGTTGCGGGATGCGGATTTCCGCCAGCACCCCTTCCGTGCCTCCGCGGTAGGCTGCGCGTGCATACACCTCGGGCGTCAGGTAGAAACGCCGCAGGCCCCTGCAGCGTTTTTCCAGTTCCGGCATGTCTTCCTGCCGCACCAGTTCCGGGCAGCAGAACAGGGTGTCGGCCACATAGCCGGCATCGAGGCAACGGAGCAGTTCCCGCATCCCCTCCACGACAAACAGCCCGGCTTCCTGCCGGGCGGCAGATTTCTGCTGCAATGCAAGCAGGCGTTTGATTTTCGGGTTGTGGACGGAACTGACCGTTTCCATGTCAGGCCTCTTTTTTCAGGGCTTTTTCGGGCCGCATCTGCGGGAAGAACAGGACGTCCTGGATGGTGGTCTGCCCGGTCATGAACATGGTCAGGCGGTCGATGCCCATGCCCAGTCCGGAGGTGGGCGGCATGCCGTATTCGAGGGCGCGGACAAAATCCATATCGATATACATCGCTTCGTCGTCCCCCTTGCTCTTGAGGGCGGCCTGCTCCTCGAAACGCTCCAGCTGGTCGATGGGGTCGTTGAGCTCGGAATAAGCGTTGGCGAGTTCCTTGCCGCAGACGAAGAGTTCGAAACGCTCGGTCAGGGACGCATCGCTGCGGTGACGTTTGGTCAGCGGGGACATTTCCACCGGATAATCCGTGATGAACGTGGGCTGGATGAGCTTTTCTTCGCAATATGCGCCGAAGATGGCGTCGATGAGTTTCCCCTTGCCCATCGCAGGCGTGATATCCACGTGCAACTGCTTGCAGGTCTGCCGCAACTGTGCTTCGTCCATGCCTTTGACGTCCACGCCGGCGTATTCCCGGATGGCTTCGAGGATGGGAAGACGCCGGTAGGTGCCGCCGAAATCGACTTCATTGCCGCCGATGGACACGCGGGTCGTGCCGTTTACCGTATCGGCGATGCGGGCAAGCATCTTCTCCACGAAGTCCATCATCCAGTTGTAATCCTTGTAGGCCACATAGATTTCCATGCAGGTGAACTCCGGGTTGTGCGTCTTGTCCATGCCCTCGTTGCGGAAATCCTTGGCGAATTCATAGACCCCGTTGTAGCCGCCCACGATGAGGCGCTTGAGGTACAGTTCGTTGGCAATCCGCAGGTAGAGCGGGATGTCGAGGGCGTTGTGGTGGGTGATGAACGGCCTTGCCGTAGCGCCGCCGGGGATGCCTTGCAGGATGGGGGTTTCCACCTCCAGGCAGCCCGCCTCGTTGAAGTATTCGCGCATCGTGGCGATGATTTTCGCCCGTTTGACGAATGTTTCCCGGACTTGCGGGTTGATGATGAGGTCCACGTAGCGCTGCCGGTAACGCAGTTCCGGGTCGGTGACGGCGTCGAATACCTGCCCTTCCGCTTCCTTGACAATCGGAAGGACGCGCAGGGACTTGCTGAGCAGCGTCAGTTCCTTGGCGTGGACGCTCAGCTGCCCCGTCTGCGTGATGAAGGCAAAGCCCTTGATGCCGATGATGTCCCCGATGTCCAGCAGGCGTTTCCAGACGGTGTTGTACAGGGTTTTGTCCTCGCCGGGGCAAATCTCGTCCCGTTTGACGTAAATCTGGATGCGTCCGCTTTCATCCTGCAGTTCTCCGAAAGATGCCGCACCCATGATGCGGCGGCTCATCAGGCGTCCTGCGATGCAGACATCCTGCAGGTTTCCCTTTTCGGGGTCATAGGTGGCGGCGATGCCTGCCGCGCTTGCATTGACGGGGTATTCTGCGGCGGGATACGGGTCGATGCCCAATTCCCGGAGCTTGCCGAGCGAGTCACGGCGAAGCTGTTCCTGTTCACTGAGTTCGATATTCATAACCCACAAAAATAAGAAATTTCTTTACATTTTTTCATTTCTTCGCAAACATTGCCTGCTTTCGGCGCCTTCCGGAGCCAGAAAACCGTTGGAAAAAATCTTTCCCCATAAACAACGCAAGGCAATAACTGAGCACAAACGTTTATCTATGAAAGAAAGGCAAGATATTCTTGTACCGATGGTTTGAAAAACGTACACTCGGAGCCTTCGGCGACCGAAAGGGGTTTGGGGAAATGCTTTCCCCAATCAACCTCCCGCAAGTCAAAGATAACCCGAGCACAAAAGGTTATCAAAGAAAGAAGGCCCAATATTCTTGTACCGATGGTTTGAAAAACGTACACTCGGAGCCAACTGGCGACCGAAAGGGGTTTGGGGAAATGCTTTCCCCAATCAACCTCCCGCAAGTCAAAGATAACCCGAGCACAAAAGGTTATCAAAGAGAGAAGGCCCAATATTCTTGTGCCGATGGTTTGAAAAACGTACAATTTGGGTTATCTTTGCCGAATGGCACGGGATTGCAAATGGATTTTGCGCGAAGCCTCCGACCCGGAGAAAGTGGAACGCCTGTCGGCTGAAGTCGGCATCGACAAGGTGCTGGCGGATTTGCTGGTCTGCCGGGGCATCGAGACCTTCGACCAGGCCCGCGCCTTTTTCCGCCCGTCCCTGTCCGACCTCCACGACCCGTTCCTGATGCAGGATATGGACAAGGCGGTGGAACGCCTGCACCGGGCCGTGTCCGGCGGGGAAAAAATCCTTGTCTATGGCGATTACGATGTGGACGGCACCACGGCGGTGTCGCTGGTGTTCTCGTTCCTGCGCCGTTTTACGGACCGGGTGGATTTCTATATTCCCGACCGTTACGACGAGGGATACGGCGTGTCCTACAAAGGCATCGACTGGGCCTTCGAGGGAGGTTTCGGCCTGATTATCACCCTGGATTGCGGCATCAAGGCCGTCGATAAGGTGGAATATGCCCGTTCCAAGGGGGTGGATATGATTATCTGCGACCACCACCTGCCCGATGAACGGATTCCCGCCGCGGTGGCGGTGCTCGACCCCAAGCGGGCGGACTGCCGGTATCCGTTTGACGACCTGTCCGGCTGCGGCGTCGGCTTCAAGCTGGTCCAGGCCTATTCCCAGCGTTACGGCATCCCTTTCGAGGAACTGATTCCCCTGTTGGATTTGCTGGTCGTCAGCATCGCTTCGGACTTGGTGACGGTGGTGGGGGAGAACCGCGTGCTGGCCCATTAC
>JAGAFI010000104.1 GCA_017612675.1 Bacteroidales bacterium | reverse complement strand
TGGAGACGTTGCAGGAACTGGAGCGGAACGCTGCCACGGCACCGCCTGCGGAAAAGCCCGCTTCCGGCGGAAAGGAAGCGTTGGCGGAACGCAAAGAAAAAAACAAGATTGACCGGAAAAAAAAGAACAGAATTTCGTATCTTGAGTGCGAAATCGCCAAGCTTGAGAAGCGGATGCAGGAACTGGAAACGGTGCTCTCCGCGCCGGGCGAGGGCGATGATATATACGATCTGACCCGCACCTATTTGGAATGCAAGCGTTCATTGGATGCCATGACCGAGGAGTGGGGGACTTTGATTGATTAATTATACGAACATGAAACGACTGATTACATTTGTTTTAGCTGTCTTTATCTCATGTGCGGCTTTTGCCCAGACACGCAACTATAAGTACCCGCTGACGCCTTTTACCGCCATCAGTGCGGGCAATGATTTCCAGGTGGCGCTCACCGCCGGGGATGCGTTTGGGGCACGCCTGACCGTCGATGAAATCCTGAAGCCATACGTTGTTTGTGCCGTCAAGGGAAACACCCTGACGCTATCCTTCCAGGAGAAACAGCTTCCGGCGGATATCAAGAAACTGTACAAGGGCCGGAAGGGAGCCGCGCCCACGTTCTCCGTTGTCATCACCTTGCCTGCCGCGGCGGGAATCACCCATATCGGGCTCAGCGGAAAAGCCGTGCTGCGCGAGGGAGACGCCACGTTCTCCGCCCCGGTGCTGACCATCGACGCTACGGACAATGCGGTCATCCGAGGACTGAATTTCCAGAGCCGGAACATTTCCGTAAACCTGGCCCGGAAAGCATCTGCGGCTCTTTCCTTGGAATGTGACCAGCTGGACATCACCATGAACGGTGCTTCGCTGCTGCTGACCCAGAAGGCGAAGAATACGGAACTCAATCTGCTCGGCGGCGCATCCGCCATTGTCAAGGGCGAGACGAAAGCCTTGACGGTCACGGCAAAAGGCAATGTAGAATGTTCGATTGACGGGACTGCCGAGAAAGCTGAGTATCTCTGCAGCGGGGCGGGTTCCGCCAAAGTGGATGCATCCACCCTTGTCTGTGAAGATGCGACCATTTCCATGGAGAATGGCAGCGTCCTCAAACAGGCTGCTTCCAAACGGATACAACTGAACCTGTCCGGGGGGGCGAACCTGTATTTCGGGAATGATCCGACCATTGCTATAGACCAAATCCGGAATGCTTCCGTAAATCGTCTGTCAAAGTAGTTTAGATAAATCTGTGTATAATCTTCTCATCAGGCCGTTTACGCGCGTGCTAAGTCGTGAAAGAGGCAGCCGGCTGGCGCTTCGGTATTTCCAGCTTATCGGCAAGATACCCGGCGGGCGTTTCGTGAACCGTCTGCTGCACAGCAACCGCCCGGAAGGCTTGGAACGGGAAGTTTTCGGTCTGTCGTTCTACAATCCCGTCGGGCTTGGCGCCGGTTTGGACACCCGGGGCGATCTGTATAACGACCTGAACGATTTCGGATTCAGTTTCAGCGAAGTCGGGCCGATTGATGCGGAGACGGTCAAATATGTCCTTTCCCGCATCCAGAAGGACCCCCAGAACGATATTCTGGCCCTCTGTATCCAGCGGGATTACGAGCGCGTCCTGAGCCTGGCGTATGACTTCTGCGATTTTTTCGTCATCGAACTCGATGCGGCGGCGGATATCCGGACGGTGGCGCCCCTGCTGGACATCCGGCTGACCAATGACGAATACAAGCCCTTGGTGCTCAAGCTTCCTGAAGAGTTGCCGGATGCAGGGGAGACGCTCGCACGCATTTGCGACTATTGCATGATGAACGGCGTGGACGGCATTGAGGCCCGCAACCAGGAACAAATCCGGCAGATTGCAGAGAAGACGCTGGGACGCCTGCCCATCATCGCGAACTGCCATATCAAGAGTGCCGCACAGGCATCCGGGATGCTGGCAGCCGGCGCCTCCCTGATTGAGGTGTGTTCCGGCTTCATCACAAAGGGCCCGGGACTGGTGCGGCAGATTCTCCGCACCCTGCAAAGCGAAAACGAAACGGCATGAATATCCAGGAAACCATCGGGCAATTGCTGCTTGCCCGCGGCGCGACACTCAGCGTCGCCGAATCCTGCACCGGCGGGCGGATATCCCATCTCCTGACGACGGTATCCGGTTCTTCTGCCTATTACCTCGGTTCCGTCACTTCGTATGCCGTCAGCGTCAAGGAAAAGGTGCTGGGCGTTCCGGCGGAAACCATCCGGAAACACGGGGTCGTCAGCAGGGAAGTCGCCGAGGCCATGGCGTCCGGCGTCCGGCAGTTGACGGGCAGTACCTATGCCGTCGCGACCACCGGTCTGGCGGAAGGGGGAGACGGTCGCTATCCGGAGGGAAGCGTGTGGATCGGGGTGTCCGGACCGGCGGGAAACAAGGGGTGGTTATACCAGTGCGATGCCGGTCGGAAAGGCAATATCCGGCGGTTTTCCACGGTTGCCTTACGGAAATTGGCGTTTTACATCCGTAACGAGATAACTGACATAAAATAAAGTAGTAAAACAACATTGTTTGTGTATTTAACAATGTTGTTACTTTTACATTTTTAACGGATAATCCGCTCTTATTTCTTATACAAACTGTTGTTTATCAGTTATTTAAGTTCCTGAAAGGTGTTGTCGTCATAAAAGACGACAATTTTTGTAATACTGCGTCCCCGTCGCGGTTGATAACTGCGTTTTTCCGTGGTTTTCATGCCGCTGGAAACGGTCTCTGCCGGCAGGGAAGAGACCGGGAAAACAGGGCGGTTTTCGGCTCCCGGGAAAGGGGAGTCGTCCGGATTTTCCGGCAATGTGCCGACCGAAATTTCCGGGTTTTCCCCGGCGGAAAACAGGTCGAATTGTGCTCCGTTTTCTGCCTCTTTCCGTCCGGAATGCGCGGGTTTTTCCGAGGCGGAATCGGCGGTTGTGCGATACATTTTCCCTTTGCCGGTAATCAGCCATTCCAGGTTCAGAGAGGGATATTGGCGCGCCATATTCTCGATAAAGTCGAATCCGGGCTTGTTTCGGCCCGCCAGAATATGGGAAACACTGGCTCGGGCGACACCGATACTGTCGGCAAACTGGGACTGGCTCAGGTTTTCCGCTGTAATAAACTGCTGCAATCGCTTGTTCATTTTGTGAAACAAATGTTTTCACAAAAGTAATACAATATTTCCAAAAATCCAAGCCTTGTTGTTATTTACATATGTGACCTTGTAAACAAGCTAGCGTTATACATGCTAAATTTCAATTTAGATTAAATTATATAATTAACTGATTATATTGGTATTTATTGATAATTTTATGCGTTTGCAAACATTTTTGTACGGCTTTTGGCGCATATCGTTTATATTACATGAAGTGAAATGTTTGATAAAATTGCTTTTTGTCTGATTATTATATAAATACGTATTAAATAATTTTGTAATAATCGTTTCTTATGTAACAATATTATACGATTCGTATTATGGTTTTGTAATCTTTCGAAATATCTATTTGTGGATTTACTGCTTTACAAAAATATACAAATTTCCGTAACAAGCGTGACCGGGCTGCTGTAGAGAGCCGTCGCAAGGTCCGTGGGGCGGATACGTTATATTTAACTTAACATAATATAAATTGTATAACAAAAGGGCGGGGCAGTCCTGGGCATCGATATCGGAGACCTCCCGTTCAACATCCTGTTGAAAAATTCTTCAACAGGCCCCTGTGGGCGATTTCTCAACAGGCAGATCCGCCATCGCCGGGCGCCCGGCTGGCCATCCGCCGCTTTTGGATTTTTTTTGCTATCTTCGCAACCATTATGGCCAGAAAACGGAAATTGGACATCTGTCTGGAAAACGTGCGGATTGAACAGTTCGCGGCGGAAGGCAAAGCGCTTGCCCACGTCCGGCTGCCCGAAGACGGACCGGACGCCCCGGCGGGCCGCGTGCTTTTCGTGGAATTCGCCGTTCCGGGCGACGTGGTGAACGTGCAGTTGACCCGCAAGAAAAAATCTTTCCTCGAAGGGCGTATTTCCGCCATCGTCAAGCCGTCCGTGCAGCGCCTGGAGCCGTTTTGCCCGCATTTCGGCTTGTGTGGCGGCTGTCGCTGGCAGCCGCTCCCCTATGAAATCCAGTTGCAGGCGAAACAGCGCCAGGTATATGACCAGCTTGTCCGCATCGGACATCTTCAACTTCCTGAAATTGAGCCGATTATCGCATCAGACAAGACGCAGTGTTACCGCAACAAGCTGGAATTCAGCGCGTCCGACAAGCGGTGGATACTGGCGGACGAAGATCCCGCGGGGATTCCGGATACGGAAAAACAGGGACTCGGCTTCCATGTCGGCAAATTCTTCGACAAGGTCCTGGACATCCGGGAATGCCGGCTGCAACGGGAGCCTTCCAATGCTATCCGCTTATTTATCAAGCAATATGCCGTTTCCCACAGCATTCCGTTCTATAACCTGCGGGAGAATGTCGGCGTACTCCGGAGCGTATTCGTGCGCACGACCGATGATGGCGCCGTCATGGTCATTGTCTGCTTCGGCTGCGAAAGCCCGGCCATCCCGGAACTGCTGGACGCACTGGCCGGCGCGTTTCCCGATATCACGTCCCTGTATTATATTGTCAATACGAAGCGGAACGACAGCATCGGCGACCAGACCTGCATCCTCTACAAGGGTGACGATGCCATTTATGAGCAGATGGAAGGGCTGCGTTTCCGCATCGGACCGAAATCTTTTTACCAGACCAATGCCGGCCAGGCGCTGAAGCTCTACCGGAAGGTGCGGGAATTTGCGGATTTGCAGGGCGGTGAGACCGTTTATGACCTTTATACGGGAACGGGTACCATCGCCCAGTTCGTTTCCGCCCGCGCCGCCCGGGTCATCGGCATCGAATATGTGCCGGAGGCCGTGGCAGACGCGAAACGCAATGCCGCCGCCAACGGGATTGACAACTGCCTGTTTTTCGCCGGCGACATGAAAGATGTCCTGAACGCGGATTTCATCGCCGGACACGGGCAGCCGGACGTGATGATTGTGGACCCGCCGCGGGCGGGCATGCATCCCGATGTGGTGCGCACCATCCTCGCGGCTGCTCCCCCGGTCATCGTCTATGTCAGCTGCAATCCGGCCTCGCAGGCGCGTGACATCGCCATGATGGCCGGACAGTATCAGGTAACCCGCGTGCAGCCGGTGGATATGTTCCCCCATACGCAGCACGTCGAGAACATTTGCAAATTGGAAAAGCGATGAGTGTTCTTCTCCTGCTTCTCGGCCTTGCCCTCGTGGTATTCGGCGCGGATTTCCTCGTGGACGGCGCTTCTGCCGTCGCCCGGCGTGCCGGCATCAGCGAGTTTGTCATCGGCCTGACCATCGTCGGTTTCGGGACTTCCTGTCCGGAATTGGTGGTCAGCGTGACGGGCGCCCTGCAGGGCAATGCGGATATCGCCGTCGGCAACGTGGTCGGTTCCAATGCGATGAACGTGCTGCTGATTCTCGGCCTGACCGCCCTGGTGCAGCCGGTCGCCATCACGGCCAGCAACCGGCACCGGGACATGCCCATCATGCTGCTGGTCTCGTTCCTGCTCCTGTTCGCCGGGATGAACCACAGTGTGCTCGGGATAGGTAATGAAGACATGTTGTCTCGTGTGGAAGGAATTGTTTTCCTGATACTTTTTGTGGGATATATTTATTATTGCTTCAGGTCTGATTCCCCGCAGGAATCCCCTGCTGCGGAGGAAAAAATACGCAGCATTCCCCTGGCGGTTCTGTTGGTTGGGGGCGGTTTGGCCGCTCTTGTTTTCGGCGGGCGCCTTTTTGTGGACGCTGCCGAAGACATCGCCCGGGCGTTGGGGCTCAGCGACAAATTCATCGCCGTCACGATACTGGCGGGCGGCACTTCCCTGCCGGAACTGGCGACGAGCGTGGTCGCGGCCTGCAAGAAACGCGGGCAGCTGGCGCTCGGCAACATCATCGGCTCCTGCATATTCAACATCCTGCTTATTTTGGGCTGCGCGGCGGTCATATCCCCCCTGCATCCCGCCGGGCTGGACCGGGTCGATATGGGCGTGCTGGCCGGCAGCGCCATCCTCTTGTGGCTCACCTCCTACACCGGGCGCAAGGACCGTATCGACCGCTTTGAAGGCGCGGGGATGGTCCTGTGCTTCATCGCCTATTATGCCTGGCTGTTTTGTCACCTATAGTTATATATATGAAATTTACTCCTACCCCTTACCAGCTTGTAAACGTCCGGACGGGCCGCATCTTTGAAGACAGCGGCTGGACGTTGAACGACCCGGAAGGCGGCTCCCCTGCCCTCGTGCGTGCCGTGTATGCAAACAAGCAGTTTACCCCGCGAAAGGATTTGGACGGCCTGTACCGCTATGCGGAATGGATGCCCGTACGGCGGGAACTGCGCCATTCCTGCGCGCCCGTCACATACAAGTCCAAAGGGCTTGCCAAATTCCTCGGACTGGAACACCTGTATATCACGTTTTCCGGCTGGAACCCGAAAATCGGTGCGAAGATGCGTACCTGTTCGTTCAAGGAGACGGAAGCATTCAGCGTCTGCGCCCGCATGGACAAAAAGGAGAAGCGCATTCTCGTGGTGCAGTCCGCCGGCAATACGGCCCGTGCGTTTGCCCAGGTCTGTTCAGACAATGACATCCCCGTCGTCATCTGCATCCCGGAAGACAACAAGCATGATTTGTGGTTCCGCAAAAAACTTTCCAAATGCGTGAAAATCGTGGCGGCGCCGCATGGATGCGATTATTACGATGCCATCACCTTGGGGGAAAAGCTGGCCGAAGACCCGCATTTCTTCCTCGAAGGCGGCGCCAAGAATGTCGCCCGGCGGGACGGGATGGGAACGACCGTCCTCTCTTTCGTGGAGAAGGTGGGACGCATTCCGGATGCGTATTTTCAGGCGGTAGGTTCCGGTACAGGGGCCATCGCCGCATGGGAAAATGCGCAGCGGCTTGCGGAAGACGGACGCTTCGGGGACAACCAGATGCGCGTCTATGTGTCCCAGAACAAGCCGTTTACGCTGATTTATGACTCGTGGAAGGCGGGCAGCCGGGAACTGGCCTCCCTTTCCCCGGAAAGCGGTCGCCGGCATGCGGAAGTGATTCTCGCCAAGGTGCTTGCCAACCGCAAACCTCCGTATGGCATTGCCGGAGGTCTTTTCGATGTCCTGACGGACAGCGGCGGTGACGTGTTTGCCGTCAGCAACGAAGACATCCTGTACTGGCTCCTGCAATTCCGCAATTTGGAAGGCTATGACCTCCTGCCCGCTCCCTGTACGGCGGTGGCCGCATTGGCGCAGGCCCTGGAGGAAGGCAAGGTTTCCCGGCAGGAATACATCATGCTCAACTGCACGGGCGGGGGCGCGCTCGCCGCGATGGGCAAAGGCTTCTCCTGCAAGGAACCGGATTTGGTCCTGAGCCCGGAACTTCCCGCCGAAGAGATTGTCGCCCGAGTTTCTGCACTTTTCAAGAAAAACGAAATATGGTAGAGATAAAAGAAGTGCGGACGCGCCGGGAACTGTCCGCATTTGTCAATTTCCCGGAACGGCTGTATCGGGACAACCCGTATTATATCCCGCCCCTCGTGTTTGACCAGATGGATACCCTGGACAGGGAACACGGTGCCGCGCGGGCTTTCTGTGATTCTGCCCTCTATATGGCCTACAAGGACGGAAAACCCGCCGGACGGGTGGCCGCCATCGTCAACCGCAGCGCCAATGCCCAGTGGAACCACGAAGAAGTGCGTTTTGGCTGGTACGATTTCATCGACGACGAGGAAGTTTCCCGTGCCCTGATGGACAAGGTGGTGGAATTCGGGCGCGTGCGCGGCATGGACACCATCGTCGGACCGCTGGGATTTACCGATTTCGACCCGGAAGGCATGCTGGTGGCCGGATATGACCGTGAGAGTACGATGGCGCTCATCTACAACCATCCGTATTGTATCACGCACCTGGAGCGGATGGGCTTCCGCAAGGATGCCGACTGGGTGGAATACCGGGTTTTCTTCGGGGAGACCCTGCCCGGCAATTTCGAAAGGCTCGCGAATATCGTCCAGCAGCGGGCGGGGGTGCATCTCCGTCCCCTGACTCGCAAAATCGTCCGCCGCGAACACTATGGCCAGAAAGTGTTCAACCTCATCAACGAGTGCTACAAGGATTTGTACAATTTCACCGTGCTCAAGGACTCGATGGCAGACAAATACCTCGGTTTCTATCTGGCCGTGCTGGATTTGCGCTACCTCTCGATGGTGGAAAACGAGCAGGGCGAGCTCGTGGCCTTCGGCATCACGATGCCGTCCCTGGCGAAGGCCCTCCGGAAATCCCGCGGGCGGCTCTTCCCCTTCGGCTGGTGGTATTTGCTCAAGTCGATGTTCCTGCGGCACGAAGAAGGCATCGAAATGCTGCTCATCGGCGTGCGGCCCGACTACCGGAACAGCGGCATCAATACCCTGCTGTTCACCGACCTGTTCCGGAAGGTACACCGGGGCGGCTTCAAATGGGCGGAGACGAATGCCATCCTGGAGGACAACCAGAAGAACCGTTTGCAATGGGAGAAATTCGACCACGAATGTGTCAAACGGCGCCGTTCCTACACCCAAAAATTGCAGGAATACGACGATAACAAAAATGTTAAGTAGTAAAACAGATTTGTTTTATTTCTTATATTCTTGATAGTTGGAAATGGAAACGCTGCGTAAGGATTTTTCCCGGACTTTGCCGCCGCTACCGGAGCGGATGCGCCCTGAGACACTGGCCGAATATGTCGGACAGGCGCATTTGACAGGCCCGGGATGCGTCCTGCGCAACATGATAGACGGCAACAACCTCTCTTCGTTCATCCTGTGGGGGCCGCCGGGCGTGGGGAAGACGACGCTGGCCCGCATCATCGCGAAGACGCTGGACCGGGAGTTTTATGCCCTCTCCGCCATCAGTTCCGGCGTCAAGGATGTGCGAGAAGTGATCGAACAGGCGAAGAATTCCGGGCTTTTTGCTTCCTCCGGGGCGCCGGTGCTGTTCATCGATGAAATACACCGTTTCAGCAAGGCCCAGCAGGATGCCCTGCTCGGAGCCGTGGAAGCAGGCATCGTCATCCTCATCGGAGCGACCACGGAGAACCCGTCTTTCGAGGTGATTACGCCCCTGCTTTCCCGCTGCCAGGTTTTTGTGCTCAAGGCTTTGGAAGCAAAAGACCTGGATGTCCTGTTGCAGCGGGCTGTCCGGGAAGATGCCTGTCTCCGGAGCCGGAAGATTGAAATCAAGGAAACGGCCGCCCTGTTCCGGCATAGCGGCGGAGATGCCCGCAAGTTGCTGAATATTCTGGAACTGGTCGTGAACAACAGCCCCGTTGGCGGACCAGTAGTTCTGGACAACGCCTCGGTGACCCGCTGCCTGCAGGAGAACCCTGCGAGTTACGACAAGGGCGGCGAATGGCATTACGACATCATCTCCGCTTTCATCAAGTCGGTGCGCGGCTCCGACCCGAATGCCGCCGTGTACTGGATGGCGCGGATGCTGGAAGGGGGCGAGGACCCGCTGTTCATTGCCCGGCGCCTGTGCATCCTCGCCGCCGAGGACATCGGGCTGGCCAACCCCAATGCCCTGCTGCTGGCCGACGCCACCTTCCGCATCGTGCATAGCATCGGTATGCCGGAGGCCCGTATTCCATTGAGCGAATGTGCGATATATCTTGCTTCTTCGCCCAAGAGCAATGCTGCGTATCTGGCCATCGATGCCGCAATGGGGGCGGCGGCGCAGGAAAAGGATGCCGCCGTGCCGCTTTATCTGCGGAATGCGCCGACGAAACTGATGGCCGAACTGGGCTATGCCGACGGCTACAAATATGCCCACGATTTCCCGGGGCATTTTGCGGATCTGGAATTCCTGCCGGAGACCCTGCGGGGCCGGGTTTTCTATGAGCCGCAGTCCAATCCGCAGGAAGACAGGCTCAAAGCCTACCTTGCGTCCTGCTGGCCGAAGTATTACAAGAAGCAATAGGCGTTCAGCCGCGTCCTGTGTGCCGTATCTGGAAATCCCACGGAGCGGCCTGCAGGGAAACCGTCCCGCCGCCGAATTCGGGGGCGAGGCGGATGGAAACGGCGGCTTCGGCATCCGAGAAATTGCAGAACACCAGCGCCTGTTCCCCGCTGTCCAGGTAGCGGAGGAAAACGAAATGCCGGGCGGGGTCGAAGCCGGGCGCCTGCTCGTTGCAGTAGCAGAGGTCCCAGGTTTTTCCCCGGCGGAAAAGCGGGCTTGCCGCAAGGCTTATAACTTCTCTGTATTTATTGTATATAAAACTTTTATCTCCTGTTAACGAAAGTTTTCCATGAACATGCGCATGGAGGGCTGTGATGCCTTCCGGCCTGCAGTTGTCGAAAATGGAGGTTCGTCCTTCTGCCCCTTCGGCGGCATCCTCCCCTACTTCCTGCCCGAAGTATAGCATCAACGGCGCTGTGTTGAAGAGGGCGGCGGCGGCGAGCGCCGCCCAGCCCCGGCTGGCGGAACCCGCGAACCAGGGCGAGGCCAGCCGCTGCTCGTCGTGGTTTTCGAGGAAGCACAGCATCCGGGGCTGCAGAGGCCCGAGGAACTGCCAGTTCCAAGTCAGTTCCCGGGCCTGCCGCCCTCCTTGCACGAGGCCGCGCAGGATGTCGTACATCCCGGATTTGTCATACAGCAGGTCGAAGCCCACGTCTTCCAGATAGTGCCGGTATGCTTCGCGCCGGTATGCTTC
>JAGAFI010000012.1 GCA_017612675.1 Bacteroidales bacterium | reverse complement strand
TGCACGGTCGTCGGATTCTCCCAGATCTTTTCGGCTACCTCACGGAAACTCTTGCCGCCGGATCCCGGCAGGGGAGTCGAGGCCGTCTCGCAGGTCTTGTCGACGGAGAGTTTCTTGCAGACGAGGTCTGTGGCCATCTCGGCCATCAGGCGGTAGGTCATCAATTTGCCGCCCGTGATGCTGACCAGCCCCCCGAGCCCGTCCCGGTTCTGGTGGTCCAGACAGACGATGCCGCGGCTGATGCTCCGGCCCGTGGGGTCGTCGTCGCTGGCGACGAGGGGACGGACGCCCGCATATGCCCGCAGGATGCGGGTGCTGCCGAGGCGCGGACACAGCGCACAGCCCTCCCGCAGCAGCAGTTCCACTTCTTCGGGGGTGACGCGCATCCGGTCGCACTCCTCGAAGGGGACCTTCGTGGATGTCGTGCCGATGATGGTGACGCTGTCGCCCGGCACGAGGATGTCCCCGTCCGCGGATTTCCGGCAGCGGTTGATGACGACGTTGTTGACGCGGTGGCCGAAGACCAGCAGGGCCCCTTTCGCGGGATACATCCCGATGCTGATGCCGGCTTTGGCCGCTACGGCCTGCCCCCAGATGCCTGCGGCGTTCACCGTGACGCGGGCGCGGTATTCCCGCCGTTCCCCGCTTTGCTTGTCGCGCACCCGGATGCCCGTGACGGAGCCGTTTTCCATCAGGAAATCCTCGAATGCCGTGTATGTCAGGATTTTGGCCCCATGCAGCTTGGCGTCCAGTACGTTGGCGGCGCACAGCCTGAACGGGTCCACCGAGCCGTCCGGGACGACTACCGCCCCAATCAGGGCGGGATTGACGGAGGGCTCCATCCGCAGGGCTTTCTGCGGGGAAATGGCTTCCGCTTCAATGCCGGCTTTCCGGCAGGCTGCGATGAACGTCTGCTGGTAATCCAGGCCGTATCCGGACGCCGCGTCTTCGGGCAGGGTGATGAAGAGTCCCCGGGTGTCTTCGATGCAATGGGAGGCGATGCGCCGCAGGATGCGGTTTTCAAGGATGCACTCCCGGGCGGATTCCGCATCTTTGACGGCATAGCGGGCGCCGCTGTGCAGCAGGCCGTGGTTGCGTCCCGTCGCGCCGTCGGCGATGTCGTTGCGCTCGACCAGCAGGGTTTTCAGCCCCCGCAGGGCGCAATCCCGGGCCGTTCCCGCTCCGGTGATGCCGCCGCCGATGATGATTACGTCAAATTCCTGACTCATGGGTGCGTTGAAAGATTAGATAAAATTACGCAGTTTCTGTCGAAAAACCAAAAAATCCCGCACTTTCATATGCAACATGCTTGCGCAAAGGAAATGAATCATGCGCAAGATGGCCTGGAAAGTGTGTTTCGGGAGAATGTGAAGGGGGCTGGCTAATCATTACTTATTAGCCAGCCCCCTTGCCTGCGCGGGATCTGCGCCGGAAGGCCCAATCAGTCCATGACGGGACGGATAGACACGCCAGTCCCGCGCGGATAGTAGCGAGTGTACCAAGAAGAGGCATAAATGAATCGGTAATACTGGTAATCTGGATGGCCGGTATAATAGGTAGATGTACCATAGATCCCAACAGAACCTGCCTCGTATAGAGAGTTTTGATACCGAGAGCCCGCATAAGGCCAGAATATTGATTCTGCATTCTTCTTGCTCTTTATTAAATAGCCTCCAACACTGCGTTCCCAAGTACACTGGTTACGCAATTCATCTAGCTCAGTTATGGTCGGCATACGCCAGTTCCCTCCCCAATTTACCCGTGCTGCGTCATCATCTAAAGCAAGCCTTTTCCAGTTATCCGTAAAGCCTCTATAACCATAATTAGAATCATCGCAATATCTCGTAAGTGTGGTAGATGACCCTTTGCAGTATTTGTAAGTGTCCCAATCATAATACTCCTTCGGCTCTGTCTCGCCCCATGCGAAATAATCGCCATATTCTCTCGGAGCATCTGCTCCGACATTGCATGTTGCCCATTTGACAGAAAGGCCCAAATCTACCCATTCATGCCCATTCTCCATTCCAGAAGTTGCATTAACAACTTCCCAGCCATCCGGAATGCCGCTTGCTCCGGACGGCCACGCATCCATATCCGGATGCTTGACAAAGGTCCCCGTTGCCGGAACACCGGAAAGCCAATCCATTGTTGTAGCATTCCCCACAATCTCCCAACTATTTAAAGCATAGCAGATCACCGTATGCAAATTGATACAATTCTTAAACATTTCATTATAGCAACGCGTCTCCAACATTGTTGCGGGAAGTGCGGGAGCAAGGGTTAAGCTCACACAACCGCAGAACATACGCTCATAACAACCCCAAGCCAATGTCATCCCGGGAAGTTCCGGCGCATGGATCAGGCTCGTACAATTCTCAAACATCCCGTAATAGCAATATTTCTCCAAAGTCATAGCAGGAAGCGCAGGGGCCTGCGTCAAACTTGAACAACCGGAGAACATTCCTTTATAGCAATTTAATTCCAAGTGCGTAGCAGGGAGTACAGGAGCCTGCATCAAACTTGAACAACCGGAAAACATGTCCCGATAGCAGCCTTCCGTCAACGTCATCACAGGAAGTTCCGGCGCTTGAATCAAGCCCGTACAGCCTTTGAACATCCCGTGATAGCAGTATTGCGTCAGCGTCGTAGCGGGAAGTGCAGGTGCCTGCGTCAAACTTATACAACCGGAGAACATCTCATAATAACAACAGTCTGCCAACGTCGTGGCCAGGAGCGCGGGTGCTTGGGTGAGTCCCGTACAACCGCAGAACATACGATCATAGCACATTGTTGCCAACGTCGTGGCAGGAAGCGCCGGCGCCTGTATCAAGCCAGTACAATCACTGAACATACAATCATAGCACCAAGGTTCCAGGGTCATCGCGGGCAGTTCGGGAGTCTGTGTCAACCTCGTACAACTGCTGAACATTTCCCGATAACAGTTTTCTGCCAAAGTCGTTGCTGGGAGCGCAGAAGTCCGCGTCAAGCCCGCACAACCAGAAAACATTGCCCAATAGCAGCCTTCTGCCAAGGTCGTGGCTGTAAGCGGCGGTGTCAGGGTTAAGCCCGTACAACCAGAAAACATACTGTGATAGCAATAAGTTGTCAAGGTTGTTGCGGGAAGTTCCGGTGCGAGGATCAGGCTCGTACAATTCTGAAACATTGAGCTGTAACAATACACAGCCAACGTCGTAGCAGGAAGTGTGGGCGCATACGTCAAGCCCGTGCAACCATAGAACATCTGCATATAGCAGTACTCCGCCAGCGTCGTCGCCGGAAGCGCTGGCGCCTGTATCAGGCCGGTACAACCACGGAACATCATATCATAGCAGTGTTCCGCCAACGTTGTGGCAGGAAGTTCTGGCGCCTGCGTCAAATTCACACATCCGAAGAACATCTTCTCATAGCAGGACGCTGCCAACGTCGTGGCAGGCAAGCTGGGTGCTTTTTGGAGATAAGCACAATTGTAAAAAGCAGCATAAAAACACCCTGCAGAAATCTGCAATTGGCTATCAATCGTATAGTCAAGGAGCGACATGATATCTCCGGACACCTCATATGAATTATAAGACGTGGCGACAAACTCGCTGAATGATTTAGAACCATGGCTGAACCCGTCCGGGTTCATGCCGCACAGATACAAGGGGGCGTCTGGGGAGAAGGTCAGCGCCGAATAGTCCCACAGGGTCCACTGCACGCCGTCGTAGGAATAATACAGCACGGGGGCATTTCCGCCCACGTTGTTGAGCGACAGCTGAACAGGATTTTGCAACGCCGTAAAGGTCAGGTATTTCCTGTCCGCTGCCGGCGTCTGCGCTTCGCCGACCGTCACGGCGCAGGTAGCTGTGATGCCGTTGCAGGATGTGGCGGTAATGGTGCAGGTACCGGCAGCAACCGCCGTGACTTCGCCGGTATCGGAGACCGTCGCGACGCCGTCGTCACTGCTGCTCCACGTAACTGTGCGGACATTGGCGGCGGCGGGCAGCACCGTGGCGGAAAGCGCCGCCGTCTGCCCGACGGTGAGGGAAAGCTCCGTCGCATCCAGCTCCACGCCGGCAGGCATGACAATGGCCGGGCTGTCCTCCGACAGGCAGCGGACGGCACGGCCCCGGGCGCGCCCGTAATCGCTCACGGGATAGAAGTCCCCCCAGTAGTCGAAATAGAGGTAGTAGGCATACGGCCCGGATGGCGTGCAGGACCAGTAGCAGCTGCCATACCCGGCATCGTACAGGCCGCCGTCGGCATTGGACAGGTAGCCGGTGGCAGGATACCAGATACTGGCGGCGGGGCCGAGCGGCATCACGGAAGCCGCGCCACAGGCCAGGCCCCGGTTCACGCCGTCCCAGGGGACGTCATCGAATTCGAGCCTGCCGCCGAGCGCCGCGACCCAGACACCGGTCTCTCCGCCGTCGGGGACCCGCCAGCCCGCCGGACAGGGGTCCTCCACGCCCTTGGCGGCGTTCCACCGGGTGTTTTCAGGAGCGGACGTGCCGGTGTCATACCAGTCTCCGCCATTGTCTTCGCAGGTGATGAAGGTGGTCGGGTGCGCCGTCGCATACGCCATCGTCCCGCAGCCGGCACTTGCAGGCTGCACCTCCGGCCATGTGAGCGTGGAGGCGGCCTTCGTCCGGTTGGACGCGATGCCGGCCCCGCTGAGGAACGGGTCTTTCCGCCCCCACTGGTAGAGCAGGCCGAGGGCGTGGACATCACCCGGCGTGGCGGACGTGGCCCCGAGGTTGCGGTCCATCAGTGTTCCCGCGTTGTTGTAGTACGACTGTGCCGTGGCGGTCGCATCGAAGCCTTCGCAGAACCAGAGGTGCCAGGACCAGAGGATGGTGCCCTCCGCATCCCGCACGGCCACCACGGCATTGCCATCCTGCATGGTGTCCGGCGTACAGAAAGAGAGATACCCGCCGGCATACTGCACGTTCCGGAGCAAATCGCCGGGAGTCGGCGTAACATCCGTGCCGAAACTCTCCCAGAGCACATCCGCGCTGGCGGGCGTGCCGTCCAGCGGGGTCTCCGTATGGCCCTTTACCGTCGCCCGGAACTGGTAGGACCCGGGGGCGCTGACAATATAACAGTTCGCCGTACCGGACAAAGAAAGGTCTTCACCCCGGTCGGGCGAGAGGAAATCCAGATTTGCGTCCTTGTCCCGCAGCACGCCGAACACGGAGCGCCGGAGGGTGACGGCGGAGGAAAGCGTATAGGTCGCGACGGCGTCAAGGGTCCGGAAGGTCAGCGAGCAGCCGCTTTCCAGGGCTCCCGGCAGCAGAGAGATGTAATATGACGTCCCCGGGAGCAGGGTTTCTTCTCCCGGCGCACAAAGGCAGACTGTGTCCTCTCCGTCCAGCACTTCCGCGACCTGCGGATGGCCGGCCTCATCCATCGTCACGCGCACCGTTCCGGCAATCACCTCTCCGGCATTGCCTGCAAACGTGACGGAGCGGATGTCGTCCCGGCTCACCGTAAACAGCAGGCCGCCGCACACGTTCCAGAAGGCGAGTGCGAGGTTCTGCGACCGGGCGAGCGCGGGGAATGCCGCCGGGTCGAAACTCCCGGAGACCGCGGCCTGCTCGGCAGGAACGGTCAGGGTGACGGACGAGCCGTCGCAGCGGCTGCCCGTCGCATACGGATAGATGCCCCAGAAGTCCGGTCCCGACGAGGCGTTTTCCAAACCACCGGCCGCTGCCGTCAGTACACCGGTGAAAGTGGCCGAGGCGGAGGCTTCCGTATCAGAAGAGACGAATTTCCCTTCCGAAAAGCCGCCCCAGCACACCTTGATGGAATCGCAGGGAGACCACCAGACGGACGTGCCGTCGTGGACGAGGGTCTTCCGTTCCGGCGCGGCATCCGCGCGGGTGGCCGTGAAACACATTTCTTCGCCCGCAACGGGGACGGGGGCCGGCTCCTGCATCTCTTTCGTGCAGGCGGCTGTCACGGCCCAGGTACATACGCACAGGGCCGCAAGGGTACGTTTTTTCGCTCTCATATTTCGGTGGTTTACTCCCATTCTTCCAGTTCGATTTCCTCCACGCTGCCGGGACGGGGCTTCCGGGGGCTTGTACATACAAAAGAAGACAGCCGGCATACGGCCTTGACACGGCACGCCGGCGCTTGATACGGGACGCTTGTCTCTCGTTCCATCTGAATACGGGCAGGGCGGCTCCTGAGCCCTTCGCTAACGGGTGAATGAAGAAAGTGTGGAGCCTCCGCTCTTTCGACTGAACGTTCTGGACAAACGCAAAGGAAGCAAGGAATCGGAAACAACCACACCTGCATCTATGAAAAGACCGGAGGAATGTCCTCCAATCAAGCCATACCATAGACAGGCGCAGTGCCTCACGCGCTCCCTTTTCCTTTTGAAAATTGTCCAGATTTTCAGTCGGGACGCGAAAACACTTTCGCTATATGTGCGCCGAAAACCGGCTCTGCAAAGATAAAGATTTTCCCCAAGAAATAAAAAAGCTGACTAAGCGCTTTTGATGTGCTTAATCAGCCCTTTCTGGCTTCTGAACCCCGTCGCGTCAGTCCTTGACGTTGGCGAGGGCTTCCCGGACCTTGGCTTCGATTTCGGCGCAGAGCTCCGGGTTGTCCCGCAGCAGTTGCTTGACCGCGGTGAGGCCCTGGGCGAGTTTTTCGCCGTTGTAGCTGAACCAGGAACCGCTCTTGTGGATGATGTCGAAACCGATGGCGAGGTCGGCGATTTCCGCTTCGTGCGAGATGCCCTCCCCGAAGACGATGTCGAATTCCGCTTTCTTGAAGGGCGGGGCCATCTTGTTTTTCACCACCTTGGCGCGTGTCCGGTTGCCCGTCGCTTCGTCGCCGTCCTTGAGCTGGGTCATGCGGCGCACGTCGATGCGGACGGATGCGTAGAATTTCAGGGCGTTGCCGCCCGTGGTCGTCTCCGGATTGCCGAACATGACCCCGATTTTCTCCCGCAGCTGGTTGATGAAAATGCAGCAGGTGTTGGTCTTGGCGATGTTGGCGGTCAGTTTGCGGAGCGCCTGGCTCATCAGGCGGGCCTGCAGGCCGACTTTGTTGTCGCCCATTTCTCCTTCGATTTCGGCTTTCGGCGTCAGGGCCGCCACCGAGTCGATGACCACGATGTCCACGGCACCGCTCCGGATGAGGTTGTCCGCGATTTCAAGCGCCTGCTCGCCGTTGTCCGGCTGTGAGATGAGCAGGGTCTCCAGATTCACGCCGAGGGCCTGTGCATAGGTCCGGTCAAAGGCGTGTTCCGCGTCAATCATCGCCGCGATGCCGCCGGTTTTCTGGGCTTCTGCGATGGCGTGGATGGCCAGGGTGGTCTTGCCGCTGGATTCCGGTCCGTAAATCTCGATGATACGCCCGCGCGGATAGCCGCCGATGCCCAGGGCGTGGTCGAGGGCGACGGAACCGCTGGGAATCACCTGGACGTCCCATTGCGGCTGGTCGCCCAGTTTCATGATTGTTCCCTTCCCGAAATCCTTTTCGATTTTGTCGAGGGTGGCCTGCAATGCCTTCAGTTTCGCGGCATTGACATCAGGGCTTTGTACTTCCATATCTTTTGCCATGTGCAACTCTTTTTTGTTTTGTAGCGATGGCAAATATAATGATTAATCATTAACTTTGCCATATGAACGGGACGGAAAAGGAAAAATTGTTGGGGCTCTCCCCGGACCGCCTGCGCGAAGCCGCCGTGGCCTGCGGACTCAAGCCGTATGTGGGCATCCAGCTGGCCGGATGGCTGTACGGAAAGCGGGTGAGCGGCTGGGATGCGATGACGAACATCGGAAAGGATGCGAAGGCCAGGCTGCAGGAACGCTATGTGCTGGGGACAGCGGCTCCCGAAGCCGTGGCGCAGTCGGTGGACGGCACCCGAAAATATCTTTTTCCCGTGTCGGGCGGTCATGCGGTGGAAGCCGTGGTCATTCCCGATGGGGAGCGCCGTACCCTGTGCGTCAGTTCGCAGGCCGGCTGCCGGATGGGCTGCCGCTTCTGCATGACGGGACGGCAGGGTTTCAAGGGGCAGCTGGACGTGGCGGACATCCTCAACCAGTTCCTCGGCGTCCCGGAGCCGCTGACGCTGACGAATGCCGTTTTCATGGGCATGGGGGAGCCGCTGGACAATTACCGGGCGGTTTCCGACGCCATCGAAGTGCTGACTGCCGACTGGGGGTTCGGCTGGAGCCCGAAGCGGATTACGGTCAGTACCATCGGCGTCCTGCCGCAGCTGGGCGCGTTTCTGGACGAGCAGAAATGCCACCTGGCCGTCAGCCTGCACAACCCCTTCCCGGAGGAGCGGGCGGCGATGATGCCGGTGCAGAAGGCGTGGCCCGTTGCGCAGGTCCTCGACATGTTGCGCCGCCATGATTTTTCCGGTCAGCGGCGGGTCAGTTTCGAATATACCCTGTTCGCGGGCTTCAACGATGACAAACGGCACGCCGATGCCTTGATCCGGCTGCTGCGGGGGCTGGAGTGCCGCGTAAACCTGATTCGTTTCCACAAGATTCCGGATTTTCCGTATGAACCCGCTTCGGATGCGGTGATGGAGGCGTTTCGGGACAGGCTGAATAATAACGGAATCGTATGTACCATCAGGGCATCACGCGGCGAGGATATCCTGGCCGCCTGCGGAATGCTGGCCGGGCGGCGCTCCTGAGCCTCCTGCTGCTGGCCGGAAGCAGGCCTGCGGGTGCGCAGGCCTATCCCAACGCGCTTTCTGCCGACAGTGTTGACCCGGCGGCGGATTCTGCTTTCTTCCGTGCCGTGCGCGGGCGGCTTGCCGGCGTGCGGCGTGCGCAGGGGCGTTCCACCGTGGCCCTCGTCCTGAGCGGCGGCGGGGCGAAAGGGGCTGCCGAAGTGGGTGTGCTCCGTTTCCTGGAAGAGGAGGGCATCCCCGTCGATTTCATTTGCGGCACCAGCATCGGCGGGCTGGTGGGCGGCATGTACAGCATCGGGTACCGCGCGGCGGACCTGGAGAAACTGTTTACGACCCAGGACTGGCCGATGATGCTGGGCGACCGGGTGGACCGTCGCTATTTCTCCTATGCCCGCAAGCAATACAAGGCCACGTACCAGCTTTCCATCCCGTTCCATTACCGGCGGGAAGACTATCTCGCCCGCATGGCTGCCGGGCAGATTCGTCCCGGGGCAGGGAAGTTGCACATCGGGGCGCAGGAAGCTGATTCAGCGGTCGGGAAACTGCTGGGTTCCCTTCCGTCCGGATATGTCAACGGACATCATGTCAATAACTTGCTGTCATCGCTGACGGTGCGCTACCAGGATTCGCTCTCCTTCGCCGACCTGCCCGTGCCCTTCATGTGCGTCGCGTCCGATTTGGTCAGCTGCAAGGCCAGGAACTGGGGCGCCGGCAATTTCAAGACGGCGCTGCGCTCCACGATGAGCATTCCGGTCCTGTTCGAGCCGGTGCGGACGGACGGGATGGTGCTGGTGGACGGCGGACTTCGCAACAATTTCCCGACGGACATCGCGCGTGCCACCGGGGCGGATTACATTATCGGCATCGACCTGTCTGACGCCGACCCGGATTTTTCGCAAGTGAACAATGTCGGGGATATCATGATGCGGATTGTCTCGGCGACCGGCAGCGATTCTTTCAACCGGAACATCGGGGGCTGCGACCTGCTTGTCAAACCGGATCTGACGGGATACAACATGTTGAGTTTCCATGCGGAAGACATTGATACGATGCTCGTACGGGGGTATCGCGCCGCGCAGGCGAAAGCGGCCGAAATCCGTGCCCTGAAAGCCCGGCTGGGCCATGCGGCACCTGCGCCGGAAACGCGTGCGGCCCTGGATATCTCCGTCACGCCCGTGCGTCTTTCCGTCATTTCTTTCGAGGGGGTGTCGGAGCGGGAAGCCCGCTACCTGACCTGGAAAATCCGCCGGTTTGTCGGCACCGTCGTCGGCAAGCAGGAACTGGACATCATGCTGTCGCGCATTCACGGCACGGGCGCCTTCGAGTCCGTGACCTGGTCCCTGCTGGGGGCGGATGAGCCTTATCATCTGGTATTCAAGTGTGTCCGGCGGCCCGTACACCAATTCGGCGCCAGCGTCCGCATCGATACCGAAGAGTGGGCTTCGTTCCTATTCAATTTCGGGCTTTTCGCGCACAAGCTGCTTGGGCCGAAGGTGGATATTTCTGCGGAAATCGGGGTGAAACAGGCCATCGGGGCAAAGTTTACGTTGGATTTGCCGGCCTTGCCGGCCCTCAATGCGGAGGCGCAATTCTACAACCGGACGATGTCCGTATTCCTGCCGGAGGGCGACCGGGTGTATTATGATTTCCCTTTCGCGGGCCATACGGAAAAGTTGTATCTGTCCAACATGCAGCTGTCTTCGCTGGATATCCGCGCCGGCGTGGCGAGTCGCAGTTTCGTGGGGACAAATCCGGCGGTCTTTCGCACGCTTGGCTATGACAGGAGCCTGTTGGACGGCGGTTATTTCGGGGCCTTCCTCTGCGGGTATCTCAATACCTTTGACCATGCGTATTTCCCCACGGAAGGGTGTGAACTGTCTTTCGGCTATGACGGGGATTTCTTCAAATACGGCGTGCCGTCATTCCGCCCCGTCCATGCGGCCCGATTCGATTTCAAGGGCGTTTTCCCCTTCGACGGGCGGGTGTCGCTCATCCCGGATTTCCATCTGCGGAGCGTGTTCGATGCGGCGGCGCAGCCTTTTGCCGTTTCCGGCGTGAAATCGGCGCCGCAGGAAGCGTTTTCCTTTGCCCGGCGCAATTTCGTGGGCGGGACATTTTCCGGACGCTATTTGGAGCAGCAGGTCCCCTTTGTCGGATTCAACCATGTGATGGCCTGTTTCGAAGACGACGGTTACGGCCATTTCCATGCGTATGACCACCTCGCCGTCCTGAATGCCGATTTTCGGGTAACGGTGCTGCCGGATTTGTTCCTGTCGGCCCTTTTCGGGTATATGCGCATGGCGGAGACCCTGCCCGCCCTCTTCTCCGTGAACAGCCGTTCTTACTGGGGTGTGGGGCTGCAGGCGTCCTACCGCTCCTTCTTCGGTCCGCTTTCCGCGCGGCTGCAGTGGAGCAACCGCTACCGGGAGGCGGCGGACAATGTCTCGTTTTACATTTCGATGGGTTTTGATTTCTGATGGACGGACAACAACGGAAAATCCTCGCACGCCTCCAGCACGGATGCGCCCGCCGCGAATACTGTTCGCAGGATATTCTGCAGAAGGCCCGGAAGGCCCTGGACGGGGATGAGGCGGGCGCCCGCGCCCTGCTGGATGCCCTGGAGAAAGATGGCTTTGTGGATGATGCCCGCTATGCCGCGGCGTTTGCGCGGGAAAAGGCGGGTATTAGCGGCTGGGGGCCGGCCAAAATCCGCTTTGCACTCCGCTCGAAAGACATCCCGCCGGAACTCGTTGCGGCGGCGTTGGACGGCATTGACATGGCACAGGCGGACGCGCGTCTGCAACGGCTGCTTTCCGCCAAATGGAAAACGCTGTCAGGCGACCCGCAGGCCAAGTTGAAACTGCTGCGTTTCGCCCTCGGCAGGGGCTTTTCCTATGAGGCGGTACGGGATGCCGTGGATGCGCTCGTACAGGGGAATCAGGCAATCTGATTCTTGCCGGGACGTTCTTTCCGTCCGGCGCCGTCCAGTTGCCGGACGTCCATCTTTCCGGCTTGCAATGCGCGGTAGGCCTCCCGTTTCTCATAAATGTCGATGGCCGTGAAGATGGCGGCACGCATCGACTGCGGGTCTGCGAGGTCCCGTCCGGCCATTTCATAGGCCGTTCCGTGGTCGGGCGATGTGCGGACGACGGGCAGTCCGGCGGTGTAGTTGACCCCGTCTTCGAAAGAAAGGGCCTTGAACGGGGCGAGACCCTGGTCGTGGTACATGGCAAGGGTCGCATCGAAGTGCTCGTAATGGTTCAGCCCGAAGAAACCGTCGGGGGAGAAGGGGCCGAAAGCGAGGATGCCCTCGTCCGTGGCCTGCTTGATGGCCGGGATGATGATTTCCTGCTCTTCCGTGCCGAGCAGCCCGCCGTCCCCGCTGTGGGGGTTGAGACTCAATACGGCGATGCGCGGGAAATCGATGCCGAAGTCTTCGCGGAGCGAGGCGTTCATCAGGCGCAGTTTGCTCAGGATTTTTTCTCCGCTGATGGCTTCGCTGACATGTTTCAGGGGAATGTGGCCGGTGACGACGCCGAGGCGCAGGCGGTGGCTGGTCATCAGCATCGTAACGTCTTTCAC
>JAGAFI010000103.1 GCA_017612675.1 Bacteroidales bacterium | reverse complement strand
CTCTCCCGGGGTGACGAACTCGCTGAAAAATTCGCCGGATACCTGACATGAAACGGGAACAAGGCATATACAGGGTCACCCTGATTGGCAGCATCGGCAACCTGTTGCTGGTGCTGTTCAAATTCGCCGCCGGCATCATCGGGCACAGCGCCGCGATGATTGCCGACGCCTGCCATTCACTCTCCGATTTCATCACCGATGCCATCGTACTGGTTTTCGTGAAAGTCAGTACGAAACCGCAGGATGCTTCGCACGATTACGGCCACGGAAAATACGAAACCCTCGCCGCCCTGTTCATCGGGCTCACCCTGATAGCCGCAGCCATCGGCATCATCGTGTCGGGCGCCCGGAAATTTGCAGACTGGCTGGGCGGAGCGCAACTGCCCGCCCCTGGAAAACTTGCACTGTGGGCGGCCTTGGTTTCCATCGCAGTCAAGGAACTGCTCTTCCGCTACACCATCCACCAGGGCAAGGCATTGCAGTCCCAGGCCGTCATCGCCAATGCGTGGCACCACCGCAGCGACGCCCTTTCCTCCATCGGGGCCGCCCTCGGCATCGGCGGGGCTATCCTGCTGGGCAATCGCTGGACGGTGCTCGACCCGCTGGCCTCCATCGTCGTCGGGGCCATGCTGGTACACGTCGCATGGGACTTGCTGAAAACCAGCGTGGGCGAATTGACCGACCATGCCATTCCGGAAGAATCCGTGGCAGAAATCGAAGCGCTCATCCGCTCGTTTCCCGATGTGTCCGAGCCCCACAACCTGCGAACCCGGCGCATCGGTGCGCGCATCGCCATAGAAACGCATATCCGCATGGACGGCAGCATCCCGCTTTCGGAAGCGCATGCCCGCGCCACGGCCATCGAGCGCAAAATCCGGGAGCGTTTCGGCCCCGAAACCCTCGTCACCATCCACATGGAGCCGACCAGCCATGACCCGGAAGACGATTAACCCTGTCCCGGAACGGCATCCTTTCCCGCCGTTCCTGCCCGCCGGAGCCACCCACCTGTTCCTTGGCAGTTTCCCGCCCCAGCCCAAACGCTGGAGCATGCCGTTTTTCTACCCGAACTGGAGCAACGACTTCTGGCGGGTGATGGGCATCATTTTCCATGCGGACCGGGATTATTTCGCCGTGGCGGGCGAAAAGCGTTTCGATATCGGTCGCGTACAGGCGTTGTGCCGGGAAAAGGGCATCGCCCTCTACGACACGGCCCGGGAAGTGAGACGCCTGCAGGACAACGCCTCGGACAAATTCCTCGAAGTGGTCACCCCGACGGACATTCCGGCCCTGCTTGCCCAAATCCCGGCCTGCACGGACCTGATTACGACCGGCCAGAAAGCCACCGACATCATCGCAGATGCCTTTCACTGCCCGAAGCCCCCCATCGGCAGCTACGTGCGCCTCTTGGTCGGAGAACGGGCACTGCGGTTCTGGCGCATGCCCTCCACGTCCCGCGCCTATCCCCTGCCGCTTTCGGAAAAAGCCGGGGCCTACCGCCGTCTCTTTCCGCAAGCGGGCGAAGGCGGCATTGTTGGCAAGTAGAAAAAAAATTCCCATTTTTGCGGGGTATTTGCGATAAAATGGATTATAGCGGAAAAATCAAGGATGTCCAGGGGCGGATTGCGGAATTGAAAAGAATCAAGGATGCCCTCTACCAAATCGAGGACAGCGTCTATGGCATCGAAAAAGAAGTCAGCCGCATCGACGAGGCCCTGCCGGACGACGGAACCGTAGCGGCCATGCCCGCAGGAGCGGAAAAGGAGCAGTTGCTGCACCTCTTCGACATCCTGAACCAGGCATATGACCTCATCGATGAACTGCTGGGGCCGGCCGAAGACGACAATGCCTCCGGACAGGAAACCCGCGCCTACTCCCCTGAAGCCCGTGGCAACACCGGACGGGAAATCTCGCTGGAAGAAGTGCTGAAGCAAATCCAGGCCGGCGGCAAGAACAATGCAAGTTAATCACACAAAATTCATACGACGATGTTTACCTTACTCGAACTCCCCTATGCACCGGATGCCCTTGCGCCGGTCATCAGCGCCGACACCCTGTCATACCACCACGGCAAGCACCTCCGCACGTATGTCACGAACCTGAACGCCGCCCTGCCCGGAAGCGGATTCGAGGACAGCAGTCTGGAAGAAATCGTGGTGCGCAGCGAAGGCGGTATCCGCAACAACGCCGGACAGGTGCTCAACCACAACCTGTATTTCACCCAGTTGGGCGCCCCGCAGGCCGGACGCCGTCCCGCCGGAGCGCTGCTCGCCGCCATGGAACGGGATTTCGGGAGTTTCGAGGCTTTCCGCGAGGCTTTCACCAAGGTCGCCGTCGGGCTGTTCGGCTCCGGCTGGGCATGGCTCGCCGCCGACGCACAGGGGAATCTCCGGATTACGCAGGAGGCCAATGCCGGCAACCCCGTCCAGAAAGGGCTCATCCCGCTGCTGACCTTTGACGTGTGGGAACACGCCTATTACCTCGACTGGCAGAACCGGCGCGCGGACCACGTCGCCGCCCTCTGGGACCTGGTTGACTGGAAAGTCATCGAAAAGCGTTTCGAAAGCCGCTGAAAAGCCCCGGCAAGCAAATCGTCCATCCATGTCCTTGCTCCAGCAACTCAACATCCGGGACCGTTTTGCCCGGGAAAACGGCATCCAGCTGACAGAAGCCGAAAACGGGACGGCAACGGCCACGCTGACGGTGGAAGAACGGCATCTCAACGGCGGGGACGTCTGCCAGGGCGGGGCCATCTTCACCCTCGCGGACCTGGTCATCGCCGCCATCGTGAACCAGCGGGAAAACATGACGCTCGGCATCAGCGCCTGCGTATATTTCCATAGTTCCGCGCAAAAAGGCGACACCCTGACGGCGACGGGACGCATGCTCAACGACCATCCCAAAATCCCGGCGGTGGAAGTCATCGTCACAAACCAGGACGGGAAGCACATCGCCACGGCGACGGGGCAGGCGTACACACGCCGCGCGCCGAATCCATTCTGAGTTTGGGACATTCGAAAGACCTCCTGCTCGGACGCCTCCGGAACGGAACACCGCTGACCGGCGGGGAACAGTTGCGGCTGACGCTGCTGCTGGCCGTTCCTGCCATTCTGGCGCAGTTTTCCGCCGTCCTCATGCAATACATCGACGCGGCGATGGTCGGCAGGCTGGGTGCGAATCCGGCAGCCGCCATCGGGCTCGTCACCCCCAGTTCGTGGCTGCTGTACGGTTTCAGCATGTCGGTGACGACCGGTTTTGCCGTCCAGGTGGCACATGCCTGCGGGGCCAGGGATTTCCACCGGGCGCGGCAGGTACTCCGCGAGGGGCTGACGACCGTCTTCCTGTTCAGCATGCTGCTGGGACTGCTCGGCTGCCTCGGTGCCGCGCCGCTTCCCCGCTGGCTTGGCGGCGAGGCGGCCATCCGGGACGAGGCCTCAGCCTATTTCCGCATCTTCTCCATCTTCCTCCCCGTCAGCGCAACAGGATACGCCGCCAGCGCCATGCTCCAGTCCAGCGGCAACATGAAAGTGCCGAGCATCCTGTTCATCGGCATGTGCGCCCTGGACGTGGTGTTCAACTATGTCTTCATCTACCTGCTGGACTGGGGCGTCGCAGGCGCCGCCTGGGGAAGCGGCGTAGCGGAAGCGCTCACGTCGGGGGTGGCCGTCTGGTATGCCACGACCCGGGAAAAGGACTTGCGCATCATCGGCGAGAAAGGACGCTTCCGGCCCTCCCGCGCCACGCTCAAAACGGCGATGGGCATCACCGGTCCGCTGTGGTTCCAAAACATCGTGATGCGGGGGTCCTATGTGGCGAGCACCCTCATCGTGGCGCCGTTGGGTGCGATTGCCATCGCCGCCAACGCATTCGCCATCACGGCGGAAAGCTTCTGCTACATGCCCGGTTACGGCCTGGAAGAAGCCGCCACGACCCTCGTGGGACAAAGCCTGGGCGCGAAACGGAAAGACCTCGCCCGGCGCTTCGCATGGACGACCGTGGGCATGGGCGTCGGCATCATGTCGCTGATGGGCATCGCCCTGTTCCTCTTCGCCCGGCCCCTGATGGCCCTGCTCACCCATGACCCGGACGTGATTGCCCTCGGGGCGGAATGCCTGCGCATCGAAGCGTTTGCGGAAGCCCTGTATGCCGTCTCCATTGTCGGAT
>JAGAFI010000102.1 GCA_017612675.1 Bacteroidales bacterium | reverse complement strand
TATGGAGGCGGGACGCCTCGAAGCCGGCTGTGATGAGGCCGGACGGGGGCCGCTGGCCGGTCCTGTATTCGCCGCCGCCGTCATCCTGCCGCCGGATTTCCATCATCCGTTGCTGAACGACTCGAAACAGATGACCGGACGGGCGCGGGAGACGATCCGCCCCCTGATTGAACAGGAAGCCGTCTCATGTGCCGTCGTGGCCGTGAGCGCGGAAGAAATCGACCATCTCAACATCCTTGCCGCCAGCATTGTCGGGATGCAGCGGGCGGTGCGGGCGCTGGCCGTGAAACCGGACTTCCTGCTGATAGACGGAAACCGTTTCCGGCCCTTTGACGGCTACCCCTATGCCACCGTCGTGCACGGGGATGCCCGTTATGCCAGTATCGCCGCGGCTTCCGTGCTGGCAAAAACCGCGCGGGATGCGTATATGCGGCAGCTGGCTGTCGAATATCCGCAGTATGGCTGGGAGCGCAACATGGGCTATCCGACGCGGGAGCACATCGCGGCCATCCGCCGGTACGGTTATACGCCATACCACCGGAAAAGCTTTCATCCCAAGGAGTTGGAGCCGTCGCTGTTTTGCATGGATTTTGCAGGATGAAGCAAAGATTTGGTTTTGACAGGATTGATGTGTAATTTAGGGGGAGGAAAGAAACATGAACGGAAAATATGCGTTGGTGACCGGCGGAGGCCGTGGAATCGGACGGGCCATCAGCCTGCGGCTCGCCCGGGACGGGTTTAAGGTGATTGTCAATTACCTCTCCCATGATGATACCGCCGCCGAGACGGTGGATATGATTCGCCGGGCGGGCGGCGAAGCGGAGGCCTTGCGCTTCGACGTGTGTGACGGTGCCCAGGTAAATGCCGCCCTGGAAGGCTGGCAGGAGCGTCATCCGGACGAGATGATTTCCGTTTTGGTGAACAATGCCGGCATCCGGAAGGACAATCTTTTGATCTGGATGAAGCACGATGACTGGCAGAACGTGTTGCGGACCACGCTCGACGGGTTCTTCTATGTCACCAAGGCCGTTCTCAAACCGATGATTCGCGTTCATTACGGGCGTATCGTCAATATTGCCTCGTTGTCGGGACTGTCGGGACTGCCCGGCCAGACGAATTATTCGACGGCAAAGGGCGGGCTGGTCGCAGCGACGAAGTCCCTTGCGCAGGAGGTGTCCCGCAAGGGCATTACCATCAATGCCGTCGCACCGGGGTATATCAAGACCGGCATGACGGAAGACCTCGACCAGGTGACGGTGCGCCGCACCATTCCCGCTGGTCGTTTCGGTACGCCGGAGGAGGTGGCCGCGCTGGTGGCTTTCCTCGCTTCCGAAGATGCTTCGTACATCACGGGCGAGTGCATTTCCATTAACGGCGGCTTGTATTAGCCGTCCCTTGGTCACACCTGAACTTACGGTATGAAAACACAGCGCCAAATAACCGGCAGCCGGGGGGAAGATGCCGCCTGCCGCCTGCTGCAAGGGATGGGACATACGATTTTGATGCGGAACTGGCGGAACGCCCACCGCGAAATCGACATCATTTCCCGCAAGGATGACGGCATCCATTTTGTTGAAGTCAAGACCCGGCGGGCACCTGCAGCCGAGGAGCCGGCGTACAATGTGAACTACGCCAAGCAGCAGCGCATGGTGCGGGCGGCCCGAGCATGGCTGCGGAATGGTTCTTGCAGCGGGGAGCAGGGAAATGTCGAGATTTTTTTCGATATTGTATCGGTTCTCCTGTTGGGAGAAGAGCCGCGATTGGAATACTACCCACAAGCATTCATACCACTGTATGTATAACCAGCATTTCTACTGCGTCATCATGGCGGGCGGCATCGGCTCCCGCTTCTGGCCCGTCAGCCGGAAACAGCGGCCGAAACAGTTCCTGAACTTTTCCCAATCGGGAAAATCTTTCCTGCGGCTGGCCTATGACCGGCTCGCGGGCATCATCCGGCGGGAAAACGTCCTGGTCGTTTCGCTGGCGTGTTACCGGGAAGATGTGCTCGCGGAAATTCCGGAACTGGAAGCGCGTAACCTGCTGCTGGAGCCGTACAACCGAAATACGGCGCCCTGCATTGCCTACGCCACGTATGAAATTTTACGGCGCGACCCGCAGGCGACCGTGGTGGTCATGCCCGCCGACCAGGTCATCGATGACTGCGACCTCTACCGGGAAACGGTCAGAAACGCCCTGCTGTATGCTTCCGCGCACGATGTCCTTGTGACCATCGGGGTCGTGCCCACGCGCCCGGACAGCAATTTCGGTTACATCCAGACGGCGGAACCGATGCCGGACGGCCCCGTGAAAGTCAAGACATTCACGGAAAAGCCGGACAAGGAGTTGGCCCAGGTGTTCCTGGACAGCGGCGAATTTTTGTGGAATACTGGTATTTTCATCTGGAAAGCGGCGCTGATTGCCGACCAGCTGGCGCGCTATGCCCCGCTGGTCGCTTCTCTGTGGCGGGGGTGGGAGCAGGCCTTGGGAAGTCCCGGGGAGCGGTCGTTCATCGAAAGGATATATACCGATATGCCCCGCACGTCCATCGATTATGCGGTGATGGAGAAATCGGATGCCGTCGTGACCTATCCGGCGTCTTTCGGCTGGGCGGATATCGGCAACTGGGATTCTTTTTACGAATATCTGGCCGGTGTCGATGCCGACGGGAATGCCGTCCGGGTGCCGGGAAAGTGCTTGCAGGAAGGAAACCATCGTACCCTCCTGTATGCGACCCGCCCGGACAAGCTTGTCGCGGTAAGCGGGCTGGAGGATTTCATCGTGCTCGATACCGAGGACGTCCTGTTGATTTGTCCGCGGGATTCCGCCCGCATCAAGGATTTCGTCTCGGAACTGGCTTCGCCGGAATACGAGGCGTTCCGCTAGCGAAACGGATAAACGGAAAACCGGATGACTCCCCGCATGGGTGCCATCCGGTTTTCCGTTGGCGGACAGACCGTCCTACCGGTAGAAGATGTAGCAGGAATGGACGATGACGTAGGCGTCATCCGTCGTAATCGAGCCGGTCGGACTGTTGATTTTCGCCTGATAGAAAACCGTCTGGTTTGAACCGCTCAGCGTTGCGTTCATGGAAACCTCCCCGATGGGCTGTTCCCCGCCGGAAGTGGTGGAGGCCGTATAGGTCTCCGAAGTTCCTGCCGCTGAAATAATCAGGACGCCCGGGGTATAGACATAGCCCCCCAGCAGTTTCTGCTTATACGCATAGGTGCTCAGGGTGATATTGGACAACACGGAGACGGACACTTCCGCCGGAAGCGCGAAAGTCCGGTTCAGCGTAATGCTTCTGGCCGGCGAGGTCGAATTCAGCCGTTGTGACATCTTGCAGCCGTTGCCGGTCCATGTCGTGCTGCCGGTGGCGGGGGCGGATTGGGTCCAGTTCCCTACTTCCAGCGGGTTTTCCCGCCAGGGCAGTCCCGTTACGTAATAGGTATCCCCGGAGGAAGCCGTCACGCCGTCGAAAGTGCAGCTGGCGCTGAAAGTGTAAGAGCCCCACGGCAGGTCTTCCTGCAGCAGCAGTTCATCCGGTGTGACGTTGCCGTCAATCGCCACGTCGCCTCCTTCGTTGAAGTTGTATGAGAAACTGGTCTCCCCGTACCTGCTGTCCGCGAGCAGTTCCGGAGCGATGGAGACCCGGGCGGAAAGGTCATATATGCTGCTGTTATCCAGCGTATTGGCCGTGCTTACGTTCTTGACCCGGCCATTGATGTTGCCCTTTCCGTAACTGTAAGAGGTGTAGCCGTCCACGCTGACCGCAAAACTCGGTGCGGGGACCGTGGTCTGGAAGACGCCCACCTTGTTGCTGCCGGAGATGCGGGAATAAGCGACTTCTACGGTGTAAGAACCTTTCGGCAGGTAGGTCCAGCCGTTCTCCACGGTCATCTTGCCGGAGGACGCCCCGGTCAGGCTGCGGTATAGGACATTGTCTCGGCGGAGCGTGATGGACGAGACCGTGAAGAAGCCTTCCAGGTCGTCGTCCACGGGAATGCCGGTCACATACACGTCCGTGCCGGTAATGTCTCCGCTGGCGTTCCGCGAAAGTTCGAAGGAAAACTCTGGTGCGACGTCCAGGACGAAGCCCAATGTGCCCAGGTTGTAGATTTCGCCGGGTTCGGCAGGCAGGTTCCGGGTTGTTTCCGCCGTATAGCTTGCCCCGCTCTTTGTCGTGATGACGATGACGAAACCATTCTCATACAGGGCGGGCGCAACGACCGCGAAATAGCGGGCGCCGGCGGCAAAGCTGCCTTCCAGCAGGACGCTGTTTCCGCCGCTGACGCTCATCTCCCCGGTGGAAAGATTCACGCTGGCTTCGCCGGTCATGGCCGTACCGGATTTGGATTCGATTTCCACCTGGATGGCATTGTTGACATAATCCGGCATCTGGAAACTGAGCACGGCGCAGAGGTTTTCAAAATTCACCCCTGCAGCCTCCACCTGGCCGGGCGTCCGGGTTCCTTGTCCGAGGGTCGGCGCCAACTTGTCGGCAAATGTGCCGGAGACTGCTGTCTGGAGGGCTGGCAGGGAAATCCCGTTCAGCATCCCGTCGGCATAGGTAACGGAAGAAGAATATGGGTACAAGGCATAAAATGCCGTGGATTGGTTATCAATATTCCCGCTGAACATGGCCCGGGAACCGTCTCCGTTCAGGGTTGCGGAAAACCGGTGGCCGGTACCGTCGGATTTGTCGGAAAACACGATGACGTCATCTCCTTCCGTCCACCGGACCGTTGCCGTGGAGCCGGAAAGGGAACCGATGGCCGTTTTGGTCATCGCCCCGGAGAAAGAAAACGCCGCCAGTCCGTCCGTTGCCGGTGCGTTTTGTTGTTCCTTCTGGCAGGAAAGGGCTGCCAGCATGGCGGCAGCCAACAGGAAGACAGGCTTTCTCATCGCTTAATCACACTCTGCGTAATCGCTGTTGTTGTAGCCATAATTACCTGTCTGCGAGCCGGATGTTGTCATCGGGCTGATACAAATCATCCCCGCGGCATGAACGGGAATGGACTTGCAGACGGGCGCCACATAACGTTGATGTTCCATTTTATCTGCGCTTTTGAAAAATCGGGCGCAAAGATAGCAATTATTTTTGATATGCCGTTTTTTCCCTATCTTTGCAAGGATTACCCGTTTTCGCGCGAAACGGGGCAGAATGAGTTAGAATAGGAGTTTGCCAACAACATGCAAGTACTGAAATTCGGAGGGTCTTCCGTGGCAAATGCCACAGCGATGTCGGCTGTGCTGGATATCGTCGAAGCGGCAGCCGCGCAAGACCGTGTCATCCTCGTCAGTTCCGCTATCCGGGGCTGTACGGACGCCTTGATTGCCATTGGCCGGGCAGAAGACCCGGAAAGCCAGCTGAACCGGCTGCAAGACCAGCACCTCGCCATCATCCGCCGTTTGTTCACGGGAGCGGAACGCCTGGCCGCCATCGGGCAGTGCAAGGAAACCTTTTGCGAAATCCGCTGCCTGCCGCCCGTCATCGAGGCATACGGCGAAGTGCTGTCCACCCAGATTCTCGCCCGCAAGCTCCAGTGTGACGGATTCTCGGCGAAATGGATAGACTCGCGCAAAATCGTCCGTACCAAGGACGGGAAGGTAGATGCCGGCAGGACGTATGACAACATCCGCAAGGCCTGCAGTGCGGACGTGCAGGTGTTCGTGGCGCCGGGCTTCATCGCCTCGGACGAACAGGGGAATACCTGTACCCTCGGCCGCGGCGGCTCCGACTACAGCGCCGCCCTGTATGCCGCCGGCATCAAGGCCGACAAATTGGAAATCTGGACGGACGTGCCCGGCATCATGACCACCAATCCGAAAGACGTGCCCGCCGCCCGCACCATCCCCCATATCAGTTACAAAGCCGCTTTCGACCTCGCCAACAACGGGGCGAAGGTCCTGTATGCGCCGACGGTCGCGCCGGCGCGGAAAGCCGGCATCGCCATCAATATCCGCAACACGTTCACGCCCGCCCATCCCGGTACGGTCATCGATGCCCAGGGGGCAGCCGGACCCGAATGGAAAGGCATCACCTGGCAGGCGTCGGACGGGGACAGCATGCTCTGCATGGTCAGCGAGGGGGCCGTCAAGACGGGAGCCGCCCTGCGACGCATCTCCCGCACGCTGGACGACGCGGGCATCCGCCCTTGCGGGGAAATCCGCATCGAGGACGCACACAATTTCTTCATCCCCGTGCGTACCGCCGTGGCGAAGTCGGCCCTGAAAGTCCTCCACCACGAGTTTTTCGAAGAGCGGAAACAGACCCTCATCGATGTCTATATCGCCGGGAAAGGCGCGGTCGGAACGGCATTGCAGGGGCTGATTGAGAGCAGCGGGGAACGCATTGCCAAAAGCGGTCGGGCGCTCCGCATCGCCGGCATTTCTTCCGACCACGGCTTTGTGGACACGGTACTGGAGCATCCCACCCGGCAATCCGTCTTCGTCGATTGCACCAACAGCGAGGAAATCTACCGGCAGTATGTGCCGTTGCTGGAAGCGGGCGTCCATATCGTATCGTCCAACCGCCGTTCCCTCTCCGTCCCTTACGTGGAGTATGCCGCCATGAAAGAGGCCGCGCTGCGGAACGGATGCAACCTGCGCTATGATACCACCGTAGGTACGGCCTTGCCCATTCTCGAGGCCCTGTCCGGGGATTATGAAGACATCGAAGCCATCGAGGCCGTCGTTTCCTGTACCCTCAACCACATCATCACGGGGTATGACGGCGCCAATACGGAAAGTTTCGCCACCCTGTTGCACAAGGCGCAGGAAGCCGGGCTGACGGAGCACGACCCCCGCACGGATTTGGGCGGGCGGGATGCCCTGCGCAAATTGCTTATCCTCGCCCGGGAAGCCGGCGTGCCGCTGGAAGAAGAAGACGTGCAGATTACCCCGATGCTGCCGCAAGACTTCTTCGACTGCCCGCTGGACGAATTCTACCGCAAGCTGGAGGCGTCGGAGCCGTCCTTCATCCAACGGGAGGCCGAGCTGGACGCGCTGAACAAGCGGCAGCGTTTTGTGGCTTCCATTGAGCGGGATGCCAGTGCCCCGCACGGCTGGCGGGCAGAAATCAAAATCCGCCTGTACGGGGAGGACAGCCCGTTCTATTGGATCAGCGGTACGGAAAACGTCATTAAAATCCGCAGCAGCCACTCGGCGCCCCTGATTATCCGGGGTGCGGGAGAAGGCGCCCGCCAGGCGGCCATCGGTATTTTGAAATCGCTTCCACGGGAGTCCATTCCAACGGTTTCAGCCTTGTCCGCAAAGTGTTCTCCGATAATAAGCTGGATCTTCACAAGGTCTATCCGGAGCTCGAAAGCGACCAGCCGC
>JAGAFI010000101.1 GCA_017612675.1 Bacteroidales bacterium | reverse complement strand
TGGCGGCATTGCAGCGGGCACTCCCGGACGTGAGCGAAGCCCTCGGCTGCGAAAAAGAACGCGTTGTGGTTGTCTCCGGCATCGGCTGCTCCTCCCGGCTGCCTTAGTATATGGAGACTTACGGTTTCCACAGCATCCACGGGCGTGCGACGGCGATTTCCACCGGCATCAAGGTGGCGAATCCCGCCCTGTCCGTCTGGCAGGCCTGCGGGGACGGTGATGCGCTCGCCATCGGCGGCAACCATTTCATCCACGCCATCCGGCGCAATGTGGATATCAACATCATGCTTTTCAACAACCGGATTTACGGCTTGACGAAGGGGCAGTATTCCCCGACCTCCAAGTTCGGCGCCATCACCAAGACGTCTCCTTACGGCACGGTGGAGCATCCGTTCAACCCGGGTTCGCTCGTGCTCGGCGCCAAGGGAACGTTCTTTGCCCGCAGCCTGGACGTGGACCTGAAACTCAACCAGGAAATTCTGGTCAAGGCGGCGTTGCACAAGGGCTGTTCCGTGGTGGAATTCCTGACCAACTGCGTAATTTTCAACGATGGCGCACACAAGGATATCTCCGACCCGGCGGTCAAGGCCGAGCGGACCATCGTCCTGCGCGAAGGGGAGAAGATGCTCTTCGGTGCCGCACGCGACAAGGGCCTTGTCTTCGACGGCAAGCGGATGGTCGTCGTCAAACTCGGCGAGAACGGCGTTACGGAAGCGGATATCCTCACCCATGACCCGCACGCGGATGACCTGGGCCTCCAGATGGCGCTTGCCGATATGAAGGGGCCGGATTATCCCGTCGCCCTCGGCATCATCCGCGACGTCGCGGACGTGACCTACGACCAGGGGGTCGCCGACCAGGTGAAATCCGTGACCGAAAAAGCCAAGGTACACAACGTGGACGAACTGCTGCACAGCGGTTCGACATGGACGGTGGAATAAATGAAAAGAAAGAGGGCGGCCGTTCGGCCGCCCCTTTTATTAATTCGTCAGATAATACCCTGTTCCAGCATGGCCGTGGCGACTTTCATGAACCCGGCGATGTTCGCGCCTTTCACGTAGTCGATGCGCCCGTCCGGCTGCGTGCCGTACTTGACGCATGCCTTGTGGATGGAATCCATGATATAATGAAGCTTTGCGTCCACTTCGGCTTCGCTCCAGCTGATGTGTGAGGCGTTCTGGGTCATTTCCAAACCCGACGTTGCGACACCGCCGGCGTTCACGGCCTTCCCGGGGGCGAACAGCACTCCGTTGTGCTGGAAGAAATGGATGGCTTCCGGCCTGCAGCCCATGTTGGACACCTCGCAGCAGCACCAGCAGCCGTTCTGCTTCAGCTGCATGGCATCCTCCCCGTCCAGTTCGTTCTGGAACGCGCAGGGCAGCGCGATGTCGCAGGGTACGCTCCACGCCTTTTTTCCGGGGGTGAAGCGGCAGGCCTGCGGGAACTTGTCCGCCATGTCTTCCACCCGGTTGCGGTTGGAAGCCCGCATGTCCAGCATATAGGCAATCATGTCGGGCGTGATGCCCCCGGGAATCTCACAGACCCCGTCCGGACCGGAGATGGCGATGACCCGAGCGCCCAGTTCCACGGCTTTCTTGCAGGCACCCCATGCGACGTTGCCGAAGCCGGATACGGCGATGCGGCAGCCCTTGATGTCCTTGCCCGCCTTGTGCAGCAGGTTCTGCGTGAAATACAGGGCGCCGTAGCCGGTGGCTTCCGGACGCAGGATGCTGCCGCCCCACGTGGAACCCTTGCCGGTCAGCACGCCGGTATTGTACTCGCGGGCGAGTTTCTTGTACATCCCGTAGAGGTAGCCGATTTCCCGGCCCCCCACGCCCACGTCTCCGGCAGGAATGTCCTGGTCGGGGCCGATACATTGCCACAGTTCCGTCATGAATGCCTGGCAGAAGCGCATGATTTCCTCGTTGCTCTTGCCCACGGGGTCGAAATCCGAACCGCCTTTCGCACCGCCCATCGGCAGGGTGGTCAGGGCGTTCTTGAAGGTCTGCTCGAAACCGAGGAACTTCAGCATCGAAGGCGTTACCGCCCGGTGGAAGCGCAGACCGCCTTTGTAGGGGCCGATGGCGCTGTTGAACTGTACCCGGTATCCCGTATTGGTCTGCACCTTGCCGGCGTCGTCCACCCATGTCACGCGGAACGTGAAAATGCGGTCCGGTTCGACCATCCTTTCCACGATTTTCGCCTGCTCGAATTCGGGATGCGCATTATAGACTTCTTCGACGGATTCCAAAACCTCCTGTACGGCCTGGAGATATTCACTCTCACCGGGGTACTTGGCCTGGAGGCGGGCCATCATGTCAGTGGTTTTCATATTTTGTTTCTGTTCAGTGTCTCGTGGTAAAAAAATCATCCAAAGATAAGCATTTATCTTGTTATTCGTCTGACTTTGTATTAAATTTGTCCGTCCAAACAATGACCGGATGCCGCTTACGGAAGAAAGACTGCTGATGGAAGGGCTGACTTTCGATGATGTCCTTCTGGTACCGGCTTATTCACAAATCCTTCCCCGGGATGTGGATGTCCGTACCTCCTTTTCACGCCATGTTCCCCTGAACATCCCCATCGTCTCGGCGGCGATGGATACGGTGACCGAAGCCCCGATGGCCATTGCCATGGCCCGGGAAGGCGGTATTGGCGTGATACACAAGAATATGACTATTGAACGGCAGGCTGCCGAGGTGCGTCGCGTGAAACGTTCCGAGAGCGGCATGATCAGCGACCCGCTCACGATTCGCCGGGACCAGACCGTGGGCGATGCGCTTGCGATGATGCACGACAACCACATCGGCGGCATTCCGGTGACGGATGACGGGGGGCGGTTGGTCGGCATCGTGACCAACCGGGACGTCCGTTTTCTGGAAGACATGGCGGTGAAAATCGAAGACGTGATGACCGCCGAAGGCCTGGTGACCATCCTGAACACCCGTACTTCTGACCGCGCACACGTCAAGGAAATCCTCCAGCGCCACAAAGTCGAAAAGCTGCCCGTCGTGGACAGACACGGCAAACTCGTGGGGCTGATTACGTTCCGGGATATCCAGAAAGACAAGGAACACCCGTTTGCCTGCAAGGACGCCCAGGGACGGCTCCGCGTGGCTGCAGGCATCGGCATCACGCCGGATGCGCAGGAGCGGGTGACTGCCCTCGTGGCCGAAGGTGTGGATGCCGTGGTGCTTGACAGCGCCCATGGCCACAGCAAAGGCGTGATGGAGAAATTGCGGGAACTCAAGGCCGCGTTTCCGGACTTGGATATCGTGGTGGGGAACGTGGCGACTGCCGATGCGGTGCGCGACCTCGCCGATGCGGGCGCCGATGCGGTCAAAGTGGGCATCGGGCCCGGTTCCATCTGCACCACGCGCATCGTCGCAGGGGTGGGGGTGCCCCAGCTGACGGCGATTTTCGAGTCCGCCAGGGCTGCCCGCGACTGCGGACTGCCCCTGATTGCGGACGGCGGACTCCGCTATTCCGGAGACATTGTGAAAGCACTGGCCGCCGGTGGCAGCTGCGTAATGTGCGGCTCGATGTTCGCCGGGACGGAGGAAGCCCCCGGGGAAACAATTATTTTCAACGGACGCAAATTCAAGACCTATCGCGGCATGGGCTCGCTTGACGCGATGGAGGCCGGGTCCCGGGACCGTTATTTCCAGGATGGCGAGCAGGAACCGAAGAAGCTGGTGCCGGAGGGTGTCGTAGGGCGCGTGCCCTAGAAAGGGACGCTCGAAGAGACGGTGTACCAGCTCATCGGCGGGCTCAAGGCCGGCATGGGCTATTGCGGCGCGGCGGACATTGCCGCGCTCCAGCGGGCGAAATTCATCAAGGTGACGGCAAACGGCATGGTGGAGAGCCATCCCCACGACATTGCCATCACCAAGGAACCGCCCAACTATACGCCCGGGGGGAATAGGTGACGGGTTTGTAAATTGCAAAGATAAAATATGTTTGACGGGAAAAAACTGGACGTGTCCCGCTTCATCACGGAGCAGGTGGACGCCATCCGTACACAGGTCGGGGAAGATGTCGTGATACTCGGACTTTCCGGCGGGATTGACTCAACGGTGACCGCGCTGCTGGTCAGCAAAGCCGTCGGAGACCGTCTCCGCTGCATTTTCGTGGACCACGGGCTGCTGCGCAAAAACGAGTTTGAAGACGTGCTGGCGCACTACCGGACGCTGGGCTTGCAGGTCAAGGGCGTGCGGGCGGCAGCGCGTTTCTTTGCTGCATGCAAGGGCCTGACCGATCCGGAGGAAAAGCGCAAGGCCATCGGCAAGACCTTCATCGAAGTCTTTCAGGAGGAGGCCCGGCAGGTGGAAGGGGCAAAATGGCTGGCCCAGGGGACGATTTGGCCGGACATTGCCGAATCCCGCTCCGACAAGGGCACGGTGAAGAGCCACCACAACGTAGGGGGGCTTCCGGAACAGATGCACCTCGGGCTGGTCGAGCCGCTCAAATATCTATATAAGTATGAAGTCCGCGAAGTCGGCGCGGCCCTTGGGCTGGATGCCGGTTTCCTCGGGCGCCATCCCTTCCCGGGCCCCGGCCTCGGCGTCCGTTGCCTCGGGGAACTGACCCCGGAAAGAATCGCCGTCCTGCAGGAGGCGGATGCCATTTGGATTGCCGCCCTGCGTGAATCCGGCTGGTACGACAAGGTCTGGCAGGCCGCCGCCATTTTTGTCCCGGTACGCACTACCGGCATCACGGACGGACGCCGGACTTATGAACATGTCATTGCGCTCCGGGCCGTGAACAGCACCGATGCCGTCACGGCTGAGCCGGTCCGCCTGCCGTGGGAGTTGCTTGACCGTGTGCAGCACGAGATTATTGCCCGCGTGGACGGCATCAACCGCGTGGTATTTGACATTTCCACCAAGCCCCAGGCGACCATCGAATGGGAATAGTGTAAACTTTTTCCTGAAAAATTGTGTGGGTGTCAAAAGTTTTGTATCTTTGGGCGTTTTTGTGCGAAAATCCATATCACTTAAAAATTTATTACAAAATGAAAAAAACCTTTTCTTTCCTTGCGTTAGGCCTTGTTGCGGGTCTCGCAATCGTTTCCTGCCAGAAAGAGGCTGCTGATGTGAACATCAATGCCCAGCTGAGCAAAGAAATTGTCTTCAAGGCCAATGCGACCAAAGCGACGGCCGTGACCGCCCTGACCACCTTCAATGTGCTTGCCACGAAGGGTGCCACGGAAACCAGTCAGGAATTCAACATCGCCTTCAACAAGGTGGGTGAGACCACGACGTACACGGGCGCGACGCCCCAGTATTGGATTACGCCGGATCCGACCTATCATTTCTATGCTTCCAACGCGGCCATCACCTATGCCGCCCAGGCCAGCACCGTTGTCGTGGCTGACAACGCTACCGATGTGGTCTGCGCCAAGGCTCTTGCGCCGACCTATCTGTCTTCCAACACGCTGACCTTCGACCATATCTTCGCCCGTATCGGCACCATTACCATCAACACCCAGACCGGGTATGAGCTTTCCGATGTCAGCGCGACCGTCAAGTATGCCACTTCCGGGACCTGGAACCTCTACACCGACAAGTGGAGCGCCCATGCGGCCGAGGCAGCCACGCCAGTTGCTGCTTTCTCCGGCAACACGGCTGCGCAGACTTCCACCAACGATGTCTATGTCGTTCCGGCCACGTCCTATACGGCTGCCGGTACGAACCAGCTTTCCGTCACCTATACGCTGACGAAGGGTGCCTATACCATTACCCAGACCAAGACGGCGAACCTGCCGCTGCAGATTGGCAAGATCAACAACATCACGGCTACCGTGGATGGTGGTGACGCTTCCGAAATCGAATTCATCATTACCGTGAATCCTTGGACCGCCAACGATATGGTGGAAGGCACGGACTTCAACTGGGACTAATCTCTGTATGAAAAAAGCATTTGTAGCGTTGGTCGTACTGGCGTCCCTCTGCTCCTGTGACAAGGAAGGGACGAAAGACGGACCGTTGCCCGGAAGGACCCCGATTCTGTTCGGAATCGGGAGTACCCGGGCGGTGGGCGAGACCGATGCCGACAAGATTCAGCAGGACGAAAACGGTTTCAAGGTAGCAGCCATCATGGCGGACGACAAATTGGAGTACTTCAACGAAGCGGCCAAATGGGATGATTCCGAGACCGCGAAGTACTACAAGACCGACCAGTGGCATTACTATCCGACCGGAGCCGGTGAGCAGGCGCTTGATTTCTATGCCGTATATCCGGCAGACAAGGAGATTGCCGTCAACGAAGAGACGGGCGCTTTGACCATCGACGACTATGTCCCGCGCAACGGTACCACGCTCAATCCCGGAGAGGATTTGGTAGCGGCGGTCAAAACGGGTGTCTGGGCGCCGACCGGAAATGAAAAGATTCAGCCGGTCAACCTGGTGTTCAAGCATATCTTGTCCCGCCTGACCGTGTCCTGTTGTGGTAAGGAGCCCGGCGTTGATTATAAGCTGACGTCTGGTTCCATTACCTACAACAACAAGGCTACCTTTACCTTCGATGCCGGCAATGACATGGGCGGCGATTGGACGGTGGCATCTGACGGGGGGACGATGACGCGCACGTTGAGCGCGCAGGATATCCCCTATTCGGACGACCACAGCGCCTATGGCGTAAAGTTCATGACGGACGTACCGGTCATTCCCGGTGACGTGGTTATCAGCCTTACTTGGAAATGCTTTATCCAGGGGACTGAAACGCAGATTGGCGACGAGTGCAGTTGTACGCAGACCTTGTCTCCGCTTGACGTGAAAGAGGACGATACGCCGAATCCCCGGGGTGCGCTCATGGGCAAAATCTCGACCATCAAATGCTGGTTGGGCTACCAGGGGCAGCCGATTGTCTTCACGGTTGAGGTTACGCCTTGGGGCACCTCCGACCAGGAAGTCGATTTTCTTCCGAGTGCTTCATAGTGGGTAAGCGTTTCGCATACGTATTTGTGGCATGGCTGTTTCTTTGTGCTTGCGGGCACAAAGAAACGGTCGTGCGCTACGTATCGCTGGACTTCGAGGCGGCGACCGTCAAGTCGGCCCTGCCTTTCGAGGACAATCTGGTCAAGACGCTTGATTTGCTCGTATTCCGGCAGGACGGACAACTGGAATATGCCCGCCATGAGGAGAACGGCGCTTCCGTAAAGGCAAAACTGCAGACGGGTGTTCCGTACACCTGCTTTTTGCTTTCGAACCTGCCGGCAGGATTTTTCGGAGAGGATTTTATGCGGGCGGACGACATGGATGCTTTCCACGCGTCCATTTCCGAGGCGCTGGAGCATGGCTTTGTCATGGTCGGCAGCACGGACTGTACTTTCGAAAGTGCGGGGAAAGTTACGGTGGAAATCACCCATCTCTCTTCCAAGGTGCAGCTGGACGGCATTTCTGCGGCATTCCTGCAGAACGGGCTTGCCAAACTGAAAGTTTCGCTGGACAAGGTGTACCTGACCAACGTGGCCATGGACGAGTCCCTGTTGTCTGCGGATACCTATACGCCGCAGCAGTGGTGCAATTGCATGCGGCTTGACCCCGCGCTTCCTTCCTCGCTGCGTCCCCTGTTGCTTGCCGAATCCTCGCTGGAAATTCCCGACAGCCGCCGGGTGGAAACTCCCTGTACCTTTTATTGTGCCCCCAACCGTTTTGATACGGTGCAGTACGACCCCGAAACCGGTCGTCCGCTGGATGACGGTGTGCATGTGGGGAATACGCCGGAATGGTCGCCGCGCAATACGCGCCTCGTGCTGGAGATGACCATCAACGGCATCAAGAATTATTACCCGGTGACGCTGCCGGCCCTCAAGGGCGGCCATTGCTACCGGATTAAGAACCTGGTCCTGCTTGGCTACGGTGCGGAAGACCCGGACAAACCCGTCGGGCGTACGCGCATCGCCTTCTCCCTGGAAGTCCAGGGGTGGGATTATGCCGATTGGCAGGAGGAAGAGTTTGAGTAAGAAGAGATGAAGATGATGCGGCATATGGCCATTGCGTGGCTGCTCGTTTTCCTGCCGGGGGCGCTTTCCGTCGTATCGGCACAGGAGACGCCGGCGCCTGACAAGTCTTCTTCTACCCTGTCCCAGACGCATTGGAGTTTGGGAACGAATTTGGTGGACTACGCGGATTTCGGCACCTTGAATCTGGAAGGTTCCGTCGCTGTGGCCCGCCGCATAACGCTCCACACGGGCGTGAAGTTCAACCCGTGGGAGTTCCAGACGGTAAATCCGGACGGAGGTGCGCAGGAAATCCTGCGGGACCGCCGTTTTACCGCAGCTGCAGGTATCCGCGTCTGGCCCTGGTATATCTACTCGGGCTGGTGGTTCGGTACCAAGTTGCAATATGAAATGTACAACCAGGCCAACATCCTCGGGCGTTGGTTCCGCGGCCTGTCCCACAGTCCGCGCGGTTGGAATACCGAGGAGGGGCATGCTTTCGGACTGGGCGTCAGCGCCGGTTATACGATGATGCTCCACAAAAATCTCAACCTGGACGTGGGCTTGGGCCTGTGGGCCGGACCGACGTTCTATACG
>JAGAFI010000011.1 GCA_017612675.1 Bacteroidales bacterium | reverse complement strand
CGTGCCGAGCGAACCGCCGCATTTGTTGAAATAGGAACGGACGTTGGCGACCGTACGGGTGTTGTTGTCGGTGGCGGCTTCTACGAGGTAGGCGATGCCGAAAGGCCCGTAGCCCTCGTAAATCACCTCCTTGAAATCGCCCTGCTTGCTCTCCGTGGCCTTTTTGATGGCACGCTCGATGTTCTCCTTGGGCATCTGCTCGCTGCGCGCTTCCGCGAGCAGCGCACGAAGGCGCGGGTTGCCGGTTACGTCGGGACCGCCTTGCTTGACCGCAATCGTGATTTCCTTGCCCAGTTTGGTGAAGGTGCGGGCCATGTGGCCCCAGCGCTTCATCTTCCTTTCCTTGCGGAATTCAAATGCCCTTCCCATATTACTGTGCCTCCGCTCTTGCAATATATTTGTCGATGTCGTATCCCTCGATGGAGTTGGGATAACGGTCTTTGATTTTCAGGTAGCAGTCGAGGGCTTTCGCCTTCTCGCCGAGTTTCTCGTACACGCCCGCGGCTTTGAGGAGGTACGCGGCGGCGAAGTCGTCATCGTGTACGGCAGCGGCCTTGAGGTAGCTGGACAGGGCGGCCTGGTAGTCTTCCAGACCTACATAGGCGTCTCCGAGACATGCGAGGGCCCGGGCGGCGAGCAGGGGCTCCTTGCCGTCGTATTTCTTCAGGTAACCGACGGCGTCCTCGAAACGGCCCAGCTGCAGGGCGCTGATACCTGCTTCCAGATAGATGGCCTTGCCCGCTTTGGCGCCGTATTCGCGGATGATGTCGGCGAGGCCGGAGAAATTGCCGTCCCCGTCCAGCGCCTCTTCGTAGGAAGCGGATTCGAAAGCCTGCTCAGCCGGGTATGCCTGCTGCATCGCTTCCGCGCATTTGGGCTGGTAGATGAACTTGCTATAAGCAAGGATGCCCGCCCCGATGAGCACGACGGCGACGGCGATGCCCCAGATAAGCTTCTTGTTTTCGTTGTAGAACAGGTCTGCCTGGGAGACTTTCTCCGCGATGTTTTCCTGGCGGATGGCCTCATTTTCATTCTTCGTAACTTTTGCCATATCGAATCGTGTTATATGCAATCAAACAAAGCGCAAATTTACGAATTTTGTTCAATAATACAATAAATTCACTACCTTTGTGGTGATGCCCTACCTGAAGAAAATCGTCATCCAGGACTTCCGGAACATCCTGTTGCAGGAGTTGGATTTCTCGCCGAATATCAATTGTATATCCGGGGGAAACGGCGCGGGCAAGACCAATCTGCTGGAGGCGGTTTACTATCTCTCGATGACCCGCAGCATCCTGTCCGGCGGGGACCATTTCAATTTCCGCAGCGGTTGCAGACGCTTTGCGCTCAGCGGCAGTTACGGGCAGGAAAATGGCGGCGGATTCCGGATTTCGGTGCAGGTCGAGGAGGGGGGCGAAAAGAAGCTGCGGCGGGATGACAAGGCCTACGGGCGGATTTCCGACCACATCGGGCTGGTTCCCGTCGTGCCGGTTTCCCCGGCGGACAGCGCGCTGGTCAGCGAGTCGGGCGAAGAACGGCGCCGTTTCGCCAATGCCGTCCTTTCCCAAATGGATGCCGCCTACCTCGGCGACATGCAGCAATACAACAAACTGCTTGCCCAGCGCAACCGCCTGCTCAAAGACGCGGCGTGCGACGAACTGCTGCTGGACACTTTCGACGACAGGCTCTCCGATTGCGCCGGGCGCATTTTCGAGATCCGGCGTTGCTTTACGGACGACCTGCTTCCCGTCGTGCAGCAGTATTACGGACGGATTTCCGGGGGCAGCGAGCAGATTGCCATCCGTTACGAGTCGGACCTTGCGAAGCGGGATTTCCGCAGTACCCTGCGCGACAACCACGCCCGGGACCGGGCATACGGGCACACGACGGCAGGCATCCACCGGGATGATTTTGCGTTTTCGCTTGATGGGCGCCCTTTGCGGAAATGCGGCTCCCAAGGCCAGCAGAAGTCGTTTCTCGTGGCCCTGAAATTTGCCCAGTACGATTTGATGAAAGCCCGTTACGGTTTTGCCCCCATCCTGCTGCTCGACGACCTGTTCGACAAACTGGATATCAGCCGGACGGGGCACCTGCTCGAAATGGTGGCGGGCAGCGATTTCGGCCAGATTTTCATTTCCGATACCGACAAGGCGCGGACGATGGAAATCGTAGAAAAAATCACGGCGGACCGTTCTTTCTTCGAGGCTTCCGCCGGCACTTTCACGCGCATCGACGGATATGAATAGACTGCCGCGCAAACAAGCCGAACCGATGGGGGATGTCCTGAAACAGCTCCTGCGGAAGACCGGCCTCGGCGCCGCCTTCAACAACCAGCTGGTGTTCAGGGCCTGGGACGAGGTGTCCGGTGCGGGCCCTTGTACCCTGAAAAGGTTTTTCCGGGACGGCATCCTGTATGTCACGTTGGATTCTTCCGTCGTCCGGGGGATGCTGGAGATGCAGAAGGCCTCGCTCCGGGACCGCATCAACGAGCGGCTGCGGGCGGACGAACTGTTCACGGAAGAGGGCCCCTTCACGGGTTTTGTCAAAGAAATACGCTTGAAATGAAATTTGTCATAGACCATTCCATCCCTTTCATCCAAGGCGTGTTCGAGCCTTATGCGGATGTCGTGTATCGGGATGGCGGCGCCATCGGGCCGCAGGACGTGGCGGATGCCGACGCGCTGATCATCCGTACGCGGACCAGGTGCGGGGAAGCCCTGCTTGCGGGCAGCCGGGTCAAGATGATTTCCACGGCTACCATCGGCACGGACCACATCGACCTGGACTGGTGCCAGCAGCACGGCATCTTTACCCAGAATGCCGGCGGCTGCAATGCGGGCGGGGTGATGAATTATGTCTGCTCCGCCCTGTACGGCGTGGCTTCCCGCAAAAACATTTCCCTGGAAAAGAATACCATTGGCATCATCGGCGTCGGCAATGTGGGCCGGCGGGTGGAGGCGATGGCCCTGTCGCTCGGCTTCAAGGTGCTGCGCTGCGACCCGCCCCGTGCAGAGGCGGAAGGGCCCGCGCAGTTCTGCGAACTCGATTACCTGCTCCGCAATTCGGATATCGTGACGATGCATGTTCCGCTCAAGCCGGGCACGCGCGGGATGGCCGATGCGGAATTCTTTTCCAAGATGAAACTGGGCGCCATTTTCATCAACGCCGCCCGCGGGGAAGTGGTGGTGGACGAAGACCTGATTGCGGCTGCTCCAAAACTGGGCGCCGTGGTGATAGATACATGGAACGGGGAACCCGATGTCAACCGGCGCCTGCTGGATGTCGTGGACATTGCCACGCCACACATCGCGGGCTATTCTTACCAAGGGAAACTCAACGGCACGTCCATGGCGGTGCGGGCCGTGGCCCGTTTCTTCGAAATCAAGGATTTGTTTGAATTCTACCCGGATGCGGACACCCGGAAACTGTCCGCCGTGAAGCTGGACCTCCGGGGGAAGAGCCAGGGGCAGATGGCCGCCATCCTCCAGTACAACTACCCGGTCTTTACCGACGATTTCATGTTCCGCGTCCAGCCGGAACGGTTTGAACAACTCCGGCACGATTACAAATACCGCCGGGAATTCTATTTCGATTGACAACCACCAAAACTGAAACGGATATGGACAGCAACAAAATCAACGCACAGGTCGAGCGGTTCAAGAAGGGTTTCCCATGGCTTGATATCGTCGCTCCGGCCACGATAGGGAACGGCATCATGGCCTTGGATGCCCGGCAGGCGGACGAGGCCGTCGCGTATGCCCGGAAAGCGGAAACACAGGGACGCTGCAAGTTCGTCCCGGCTTCCGGTGCCGCCTCCCGGATGTTCAAGGATATTTTCAAGGGGATGGAGACGCCCAACGACGCCGTCCGGAAACTCGCGGACGGGCTGGAACGTTTTGCTTTCTACCGTCCCGATGTCTTCGGGAAGGCCCCCTATGACCCGCAGGAAACGGCACGGCTCCTGCTGACCGATGCCGGGCTGGGGTATGGCGCCAAACCCAAGGGCGTCCTTGCGTTCCACCGGTATCCGGACGAAATCCGCACCGCCCTTGCGGAGCATTTTGTCGAGGGACAGGCGTATATGCGCAACGCGGACGGCAGCGTCAAAATTGTCGTCACCATTTCTCCGGAGCACCGGGACCTGTTCGAAGCCGCCGTGGCGGAAATCCGGGAGCGCTATGAACGGCGCTATGGCGTCCGCTATGACGTGCAGTTCACCTGCCAGGACAAGGAGACGGATACGCTGGCCGTGGATATGGAAAACCGGCCTTTCCGCAAAAATGACGGGACGCTCCTCACCCGGCCCGCCGGCCACGGCGCCCTGATTTACAATTTGGACCATCTGGAGGATGAACTGGTCTCCATCAAGAACATCGACAATGTCTGCGTGGAGCGCATGCAGGAAACCACTTGGTACTGGAAACAGGTGCTGATGGGAAAAGCCCTCGAACTGCGCGACCGGATATTCGGTTATCTCTACGCCTATGACCAGTTGACGTCCCTGCGCACGCACCAGGCGGACTTCGCCTTCATTCCGGCTTGCGGCATGGTCCCGGACGACCCTTATGCCACGGAAGAATGTCAGGCCCTCTGCAACGAAATCGAAGATTTCCTGCGCGACGAACTCTGCATCCGCATGCCGGAAGCCAAGGACTGCCGGGACCGGGCGCAGGCCCTGCGGGCCAAACTGGACCGTCCCATCCGGGTGTGCGGCATGGTCCGGAACCTCGGCGAGCCCGGCGGCGGCCCGTTCATCATCCGGGACAGGGACGGCAGTACTTCCCTCCAGATTCTGGAGAGCGTCCAAATCAACCCGGACGACCCGGCGGCGGTGCAGGCCCTGCAAGGCGCCACGCATTTCAATCCGGTGGACCTTGTCTGCTGCACCCGGAACTACAAAGGCGGGAAATTCAAGCTGCTGGAGCATGTGGACGAAGAAGCCGGCTTTATCAGCAACAAGAGTTTCGAGGGGCGGGACCTGAAAGCGCTGGAACTGCCCGGTCTCTGGAACGGGGCCATGTCCGACTGGAACACCCTCTTTGTCGAAGTGCCCATCGAGACTTTCAATCCGGTCAAGACGGTCCTCGACCTGCTCCGGGACGCCCACCAGAACTGACGGGCGGCTGCGCCGTCACGCTTTCTTCTCGCCGAATACGCAATAGCGGATTCCCGGGATGCGGTGCAGGATTTCGTACAGCAGCGGTGACAGGGTGAAGACGGCCAGCGTCAGGCACAGGTACATCGCAAACGGCGGGAGATCCGTGTAGGTCTTCATCATGTAACCGACTGAGGCAATGACCAGATAGTGGGTGATATAGATGCCGAAACTGCTGCGGGCCATATAGCCCGCGAATGTGCCGGTGCGGTCGTATTTCGCCTTGAACCAGCCCATCATGGCGAGGCACATCAGATAGCCGTAAAGGCAGTTGAGCGGGCTGCCCAGATATTCCGGGGACGTGTTGTCCTGTCCGAAAGTGGTGGCAAGGAGACAGGCGCCGGAAATGACGGCGCAAACCATCAGTGCGCCCCACACCTTGCCCAGTTCCTCCTGTACCCTGTCGTGCGAGAATACGAAATAGCCCAGCAGGAAAGGAATCAGGTAAAAGACAGGTTTGTACAGGTTTACCAAGCCGTCCAGGGACTCTGGACGCGGATGGCGGATCAAGGTCTGTTCTCCTGCCCAGAAAAGGACGCCCAGCAGGATGAGAGACACGATATTGGCTTTCCCGCACCAGTTCCGGAACTTGTCCCGGCGGTCGAGGGTGCGCACCGGCAGGAGTATCAGGCAGAGCAGCCAGAGCACCTGGATGAACCAGAGCGGGCCGATGCCG
>JAGAFI010000100.1 GCA_017612675.1 Bacteroidales bacterium | reverse complement strand
GCCGGTGGTCAGCACGAGAATCGGCAGCTTGATGCCGGCATTCTTGAGCTCCACACCTTCGCCCGGAAGGGCGACGCCCAGGTAGTTGGCGCCGAGCTTCTCCAGCATGCGTGCGAACGGTACGGCACCGTGCCCGTAGCCGTTGGCCTTGACCAGAACCAGGATTTTCGTTTCAGGTTTCAGAAGCGAGCGGAAATAGTGAAAGTTGCTCGCGATGCCGCTGCGGCTTAATTCCAGCCGCGCAAGAGGCGTATTGTTGTTCATTGTCAGTTCAGATTAACTCACAAAGATACGGAATTGTCTTGTTCGTTGTTCTTCTTTACGTTGGACCTACGGAGGAGAATCAGGTTCCGCAGATAGGTGACAAGGCCGCAGCACTGCGACAGGATGACGACAGGGTCGCGCCGCAGGATGCCGTAGACGAGGATCAGCAGCGTACCGGCCGTGCTGATCAGCCAGAATCCCAGCGGAAGCATCGATTCTCCCCGGCGGGCGGAATAGAGTGTCTGATAGATGAAGCGTGAGGCGAAGACGACCTGGCCGACAGAGCCGAACACCACCATCCAGATGGGGATGCCTTCATTGCGGAACAGGGCGGTGGTAACCGCTTCCCAGTTCATGCTCATGCGAACTGCTACGGCGATGGGAACGGCCAGCAGAAGGATCACCACGGGGATATGCCAGCGCCCCAGCTTCTCCCAGATGCCCTTGGCACCCAGGTTCCAGATGTAGGACAGATAGCCGATTACCTGTCCCAGCATCAGCGCAAAGTCCGCGCGGAGCCAGCCATACAGGAAGAAGAGCAGCGAGGCGACCAGGCTGATGAGCCAGAAGACGGTCGGGTTGACGACCCGGCGCGCCTTTTCGGAACGGATCCACTGCACGAGCATCCGGGCCGCGAAAAGTCCCTGCGCAAGCAGGCCGAGCGCATAGAGCCAGAGATTATCCATCAGTCGAGATTGCTGCCGTCCACGGTGTAGTCAATGTAGCGTTTTTTCATCCAGCGATAGGCGAAACAGTCCTGAAAAGGACCCCACAGTCGGTTGAAAAGGTGGTATTTGGCCTTTCCTGCGATACGGGGATAGTGCCGCACCGGAACCTGCATCACCGTGCCTCCGGCCATCTGTACGAGGGCGGGGAGGAAGCGGTGCATGCCCGTAAACATCGGCAGTTTCTTTGCCGTTGCGGTCTGCAGGACCTTGAGCGGGCAGCCTGTGTCTGTGACGCCGTCGTGCGTCATCATCCGGCGCCAGCCGTTCGCAATTCGGGAGGAAATGCGTTTGATGAATCCGTCGTGGCGCTGTGCGCGGATGCCGGTCACCAGCGCATGGTCCCCGGCGTGGGCGAGCAGCAGGTCAAAGTCTTCGGGATCGGTCTGCAGGTCGGCGTCGATATAGCCCACAAGGGGGCTTTTGCACGCGTCGAACCCGGCTTTCAGGGCGGTGCTCAAGCCGGCGTTGTGTGCCAGGCGAAGGAAGTAGAAGTGCTCGTTTCGGGCGCACATCTCTTCCAGCAGGGCGCTGCCGCCATCTGTGGAGCCGTCGTCGACGAACAGGACGCAGGCGGGCTGCATCGCCGATACCGCCCGGTATGCGGACAGCTTTTCTTCCAGTCGCGGCAGGTTCTCCCGTTCGTTGTATAACGGAACGAGAATCGTAAAGGCGTAATTCATCGGCTGCAAAGATAGGCTTTTGTTTTTGGAGAATTGAATAAAATTGTGTAATTATGTGTTTTGAAATGAAATCTGCGAGAAGAATCCTGCTTGTACTGGCCGCCCTGCTGGCGTTCCCGTCGCTGCTGCTGGCGGTCAAGGCCTGGCCGTATCCGGTAACGGTGGCCCAGCCCGACGGCTCGATGCTGGTCCTGCGGATCGTCGGCGACGAGAACTGGTCGTACAAGACCACGCTGGCCGGACGTCCCGTCTACCAGGACGCGCAGGGCTTCTGGCATGAGACGGATTCACTGCCGGCGCGTCCGGCGGTACGGAAGCAGCTCTCGCCTGAGGGCGGCGCCCTGGCTGCATTCTTCTCCACCAAGGCTTCGGTCAGCGTCCGCAGGCTGGTGATTCCCGTGCAGTTCAGCGACCGGACGTTCTCGGTGCCCAATCCGCGGTCTTCCATCTACAACCTGTTCAATCAGCAGAATTATGCCGAGAACGGGGCCACGGGCAGTGTGCTCGACTATTTTCGCGACAACCTCGATAATCGCGGGCAGCTGTTGTTCGATGTCTGCGACGTGGTGACGCTGCCCTACACCATGCGGTACTACGGCGAGAATGCCGACGGCGTCACCGACCGCAACCTCCGGCAGCTCGTGCAGCATGCCTGCATCGCCGCGGATGCCGCAGGTGTCGATTTTTCCCAGTACGATTTCAACAAGGACGGCTTCGTCGACAACGTGTTCCTGATCGTGGCCGGCCACAACGAGGCGGAGGGCGGCGGCGACTATACCATCTGGCCGCAGTCGTGGAACATTTCCGACGCGGGCCTGTCCATCGACGGCAAGCGCCTGTCCAACTTCTCGGTGTGCTCGGAACTTGCGGGCGCATCGGGCTACCGGTTTACGGGAATCGGTACTATCTGCCACGAGTTCTGTCATTTCCTGGGCCTTCCGGACCTGTACGATGTGAACGACGCTACGGAGGGCGAAGGGCCCGGCCTGTGCGGTACGCTTTCCGTGATGGACCAGGGCAACTACAACAACGAAGGACGCACCCCGCCGTTCCTGACCGTGTTCGAGCGTAATCTCATCGGGCTGACGACGACGATCCCTATCCGCGCACCCCGCTACGTTTCGATTGCTCCCGTGCAGAACACGGCACAGGCCTGGGTGCTGCCCACTACTGTGTCGGGAGAAGAGTTTTGGCTGGAATACCGTACGGGTGCACGCTGGGATGCCTATATCGGCGGACGGGGCCTGGTGGTCTATCATATTGACCGCAGCGGCAATGCGGCCGGTTCGATGCCGGCGCGGATGCGCTGGGAAACCAACGCCGTGAACGGCTGCGCCGCGCATCCTTGCGCACAATTTGTCGCTTCGACGGGCGAAAGTCCCGCCTCGGTGGCCGACGCCTTCTATCCGGGCGTAACGAACGTGCGCAGCATCTATTCGTCCACCAATTTCCCGCTCCTGGCCTGGAACGGCCAGGGGATCGGCCTGGGCATTACGGAGATCAGTATCAGTGTGGAGGGAATGAGTTGCCGCATTGTGAACGACAACGCCTGGGACCTGCCCGTCGTGACGG
>JAGAFI010000099.1 GCA_017612675.1 Bacteroidales bacterium | reverse complement strand
GCCGGGCGGGAAATCGCTGACGAGGGCGCTGTCCGGTGCCGCGGCAATCCGGGCGGCGCTGTCCCGGTGCCGCCACGGATAGACTTCGTCGATGCCTACGGGCAGGACGGCGATGGTGGGGAGTCCGCGTGCGAGTGCGGCTTCGTGCGCGGTGATGTCCACCCCGAAAGCCAGCCCGCTGACGATGCAGGGGCGGACGCCGGCGCCGGCAAGGGCGGCAACCAGCTGTTCCGTGACGGCTTTCCCGTAGGGGCTGATGTCGCGCGTGCCGATGACGGCGACCGGGTGCGGGTTGGCAAAAAGCCGTTCCGGAGGCGTTTCGCTGCGGACATATAAGCCGACGGGGGCATCGGGACATTCTTTCAGCAGGGGCGGGAAAGCCGGGTCGGTGAGGGGGACGAAACGGCAGCCGAGCCCCTCGATACGCTGCCATTCCTGCCGGGCTTTTTCCAGCAGTCCCTCGTGCAGGAGGGCGGCTTTCGGCCCGAGCAGACCGGCCCGTTCCGCAGGGGTGAGAGCGAAGACGGCTGCGGCGGAGCCCAGGTGGTCGATGAGGCGGCGGGAAATGTGCGGCTCATAGCCGAATGCGGCGTTGAGCGCGAGGGAGCAGAGCAATTCGTTTTCCATATTCTCGTTCAAGTTTGCTGCAAGATACGAAAAAAATCCGGCGAAAACCGGATTCTTTCCTGTTTCTTGATGTGCCGTTCCTATACAATCAGCAGGGCGTCTCCATAAGGCCCGAAGCGGTAGTCCTGTTCGAGGGCGGTGTGATAGGCGTTCATCACTTTCTCGAAACCCCCGAATGCGGCCACGGACATGAGCATCGTGGACTGCGGGAGGTGGAAATTGGACACGATGGCGTCGGGGACGGAAAACTCATAGGGCGGGAAGATGAACTTGTTGGTCCAGATGTCGTTGGGCCGGATTTCCCCCTGAGTGGTCACGTCGGTTTCCAGGCCCCGGATGACGGTGACGCCCACGGCGCAGATTTTTCCGCCGGCCCGTTTCGTGCTATTGATTTCGTTGGCGGCCTGCTCGGTGATAATCATCCGCTCACAGTCCATCCGGTGCTTCGACAGGTCTTCCACGTCCACGGAACGGAAATGGCCGATGCCCATGTGGACGGTGATGAAAGTCTTCTCGATATCCTTGAGAATCATCCGGTTGAAAAGCTCCCGGCTGAAATGCAGCCCGGCGGCCGGTGCGGAGACGGCACCTTCGTGGGCCGCAAAGATGGTCTGGAAATACTCGGCGTCCTGCGGATCCGGCTTCTGCTTCACCCATTCGGGCACCGGGGTCTGGCCCAGTCCGAAGAGGGCTTGCTTGAATTCGTCGTACGGGCCGTCGTACAGGAAACGCAGGGTGCGGCCCCGGGAGGTGGTGTTGTCGATGACCTCCGCCACCATGCTTTCGTCCTCGCCGAAATAGAGTTTGTTCCCAATGCGGATTTTGCGGGCCGGCTCCACGATGACGTCCCAGAGTTTCTGCTCCCGGTTCAACTCCCGGAGCAGGAAGACCATGATGTCCGCGCCCGTCTTTTCTTTCTTGCCGTAAAGTTTGGCGGGAAAGACCTTGGTATCGTTCAGGACGAAACGGTCGCCTTTTTGGAAGTAGTCGATGATGTCCTTGAACAGCCGGTGTTCGATTTCGCCGCTGTCTTTGTGCAGCACCATCAGCTTGCACTCATCCCGCCAGCGGGTGGGCTCCTTGGCGATTTTTTCCTGCGGAAGCTCGAAATTGAATTGGGAAAGTTTCATGTATCCGTATATTATATCTAATTATATACGGACGTTATGGTGAAAAAGTTTCACCGTTATACTTTTGCCTCCCGGAAAACTTCGAGGATGGACGGGTACGTGTTCTTGAGGAAAGGTGGAAGGCTCGATTTGGCGACCCACGCGGCCTTGCTGATGTCCTCTTCCTTCTGGGGCACGAGGTCGGCGGGCTCGTTGTAGAACATTTTATACCACCAGGTATGCTTGAGGTGCCAGATGCCGCCGCGCTCGTAGCAATGGTCGGTGACGCAAATCAGCGGCCCCGCTTCGAGGTTTTCCACGCCGGTTTCTTCCTGTACTTCCCGCAAGGCGGTCACGAGGATGTCCTCGCCTTTTTCCCGGTGTCCCTTGGGCAGGTCCCACAGGCCGTTCCGGTTGATGAGCAGGAAATCCCCGCGCCGGTTGCTGACCAGTCCGCCCGCCGCCTGCACTTCCTTGAATTCGGCGCAGAGCCGGCGGTACATGCGCTCCGTATCGGCGGTGGGGATGTAGATGCGCCCCAGTGATTCAGAGGCTTCGAAAAGCGCGACGAGGGTATGGAGGTTGAAATGCCCGTCGATGTGGAATTCCACGGCGTTGGGGTCGCTGAGGGCGAGGTCTTCCGGGCCGCAGATGATGAGGCAGCGTTTTTCGAAATAAACCTTGTGCATGGATGTTTTCCCGCTTCTTTTATTCTTATTATATTTGTAGGGTTATAACCGGGTTACAAATGTAATAATTTTACTGAAATGACAGCACACTACGTCAGCAGGCACGGGGAAGTGGCAAAGCCGCGGGAAACCTTATACATGGCGTTCACCGATTTGCGGAATTTCCAGCGCTTCGTTCCCCCGCAGTACCAGGCGGATATCGTGGCGGATTTCGATTCCCTGCGCATCTGCGTGCAGGGCTTTGCCGTTGCCGTCCGGGTGGATGTGCGGCAGCCCTACGAACTGATAGGCCTGGGAAGCGCCGAATCGCCCGTGGAATTTGCCGCCCGGCTGCACTTCGATGCCGCCCCCCTGCCGGGGAAAACGGATTTCTGGATAGAATTGGATGTGAACCTCAATTTCATGATGAAAACGATGTTCGGGAACAAAATCCAGCAGGGCCTCGACAAACTGGTCGCGGAACTGGTGCGGGTATCGGAGGGCGGCGCGCCTGATTTTCCGGCGGAGAATCTCTGATGGAAGACGCCCTGCCCGTTTCCATCCGGCTCAATCCGTTCAAACGGCCCGCCGGGACATCCGCCTGGGAGGCGGATGCCGTATGCGTGCCGTGGAGCCCGTGGGGGAGGACCTTGCGTGAACGCCCCGTTTTTACGCTTGACCCCCTTTTTCACGCGGGCTGTTATTATGTGCAGGACGCTTCTGCCATGTTTGTCGGCGCCTTGTTCCGTTCCCTGCTGCCCACTCGTCCCGCCCGCCCGCTGCGGGTGCTGGACCTGTGTGCCGCCCCGGGTGGCAAGACCACCGATTTGGCGGCCTCGCTGCGGGAGGCATACGGGGATGCTTTCCTGTTGGTTTCCAACGAGGTGATGCGGCAGCGCGTGCGGGTACTCTGTGACAATGTCGCGGTGTGGGGCGACCCCTGCGTGACGGTGACGTCAGCGGACCCGGCGCTTTTCGGGCGTTTGCTGCCCGGCTGGTTCGACTGCATCGTGGCGGACGTGCCTTGCAGCGGCGAGGGGATGTTCCGGAAGGACGCCCGCGCCCGGGAGGAATGGCGTCCCGCCACGGTGGATTTCTGCGCCGCCCGCCAGAAACGGATTCTTTCGGATGTGTGGCCGGCCTTGAAGCAGGGGGGTATATTGGTATATTCCACCTGTACCTACGAAG